>CAYRCP010000114.1:0-6349 GCA_964422755.1 uncultured Bacteriovoracaceae bacterium
AGAGAAAACAAACTTCTTCCTTCAGTCGCGGAAGTCTCCTGTCTACTCGAAAGTACTGGATAAAAACAGGCAGGCGGAGCCTGTTTACCCCATGATTTAAGGCGTCCCGCTTCGTTGGGCAAGCCCTACTTCGCGGGACAGGGAAAGGGATACTCGATTTCGAAGTTCGGATTGCGGATTTAAAAAAGTAAAAACACTGTGGGAGCGGCTTTCAGCCGCGATTATTTGAGCGTCCTTCTTAAACCCAAAAGGTGTTTTCAGGGCCTGAAATCGGCTTGTTTTTCCGAGACAATTTGTAACTGTTCAGCGTATTATCCTGTCGGTACCCTGGAAGAAATGTCCTTGGGGCACTGATACCTGAAAGGATACTGACTAATTCTCGAGGGCGTATTTGGTGGCACTCTATTTGAATAGCTGGGCTATTATTCAGTTCTAAGAGTCTTTTTCCTCAAAGCCTTCAGCCTAACCGGCATGGTCGGCTGGCCATAACGAAGGATGAAAAAGTGTTTCATTTGAATGGGCTAACTGCCAAGATGTCTTAATAATTTCATTGTGGGCTAGTTGCAAACGTCCGTATCTGTCATTCCCGCGCAGGCTTCGAATCCAGTAATATGAGCAAGTTCTGGACCCCTGCTTGCGCGGGGGTGACGTACTTTATATTGTTTTGCAATTACTTCTTCTGGATTCTGAATTCTATCTTTTAATTCTTTTCCCAGCGCCTAACGCCTAACGCCTTAAGTCCCGAACCCACGTCTTGATTCTGTCTACAGATGGTTGTCTTGGGCTGCCTCACGGTTTAAAACGTTTCCATTCACAAAATCAATGATGCTCTCCGCACTTTCTTCAACGCGCCTGTCCATGGGTCTGCCGAAATGTACCTGCTGAATCTGGATTCCGATAAAGCACACATCGCTCGCAGTGTCTTCTTCGATAATCTGTGCAAGGATCCTGAGCGGGAAGCGGTGTGTGCTCATGAAAAGGTCGTGCAGGGTATGTGGTTGAAGCATGCGCACTTCACCTGCCTCGCCATGAAAATCAGCCGCGTCGATGAAAATGGATTTTGTCGGGTTTTCCCGGATTATCTCCTCGAGGAACGACTCGGGTTTTTCGCCGGCATTTATGATGACAATGTCTTTTCTATCGGTGTGTAATCTCTCCGCGATAAAAGGCCCTGCGCCGTCATCTCCCCTCAGCATGCTTCCTGTCGTGAAATAAACCGTCTTCCCCGATGCCGATGGGAGAAGAGCATTTTTTACCTCGTCGGACAGTTCCATGGTCATGAATTCTTAAAGCGCACGTTCAGAAAGTGCGCGGAGCACGATATGCAGGGATCATAGGCCCTCACCAGCATCTCGAGCGCCAGGGTGATCTCTTCTTTTTTTCTGTCCAGAATCTCCGGCACAAGCTTATGCATGTCCTGCTCGATGTTGTTCAGGTTTTGAGCAGTCGGGATAATACAGTTTGCCTGTACGATAACGCCATTGTCGTCTGTTACATAATTATGAAACAGAATGCCTCGGGGAGCCTCCACTGCGCCGACGCCGTCTCCTGCTCTTACCGGAATCTCTCTCTTTTCGTTCAGTCCCACCAGGATCTGTTCTTCCCGGTCGATACCGTTGTTTTGGAAGTGTTCTACGGTGCGGAGTGCATGATCAAGGCAATGGGCACATTCGATCAATTGTGCCATGGTATTGAGATATGGATTGTGGACCGGGGGGTTGAACCCTGCCGCATTGGCAATCATTTTCGCCGCCGGAGAGAGCTTGTTGAAATTCAGATTTGTCCGCGCCAGGGCTCCGACCGCATACGAGTCTCTCGTGAATTTTGCAAATTTGGCTGAAGAATGCTCCACCATGAACTCGTTCGCAACACTCCTGTAGTTTTTTTTGTGCACACGTTTTCCGTCCGATGACCCGATATCGCCGGACAGGAGGGGATAGTCCGGCGAATCGTTCACCAGGGCCACATACTCGGTCTCTCTTTCGAACTCGGGGAACTTGAGCTGCAGCACCAGGTCCACGGTAGCGTCCATATCCGGCTGCATCCCTTTCAGGAGACTGTACATGGCTTCAAGGTCACTGGGTCCGGGAAGTTTCGTGAAGCCTCCGACAATGCAGGAAATGGGATGAATATGCCTTCCCACCAGGATATCGCATACGTCATTGCAGGTCTTCTTCATTCGCAAGGCCCTTCGGACGACCTTGTTGTGGGTGCCGATCAGTGGGACAAAGCTTTTTACTCCCAGCAGGTCCGGGACAGCCAGCAGGTATATATGGAGTATGTGGCTGTCCAGGATCTCCATGTCCAGCAGGAGCTCGCGCAACTTTACTGTCTGTGGGGTCGGGCTGAGCCCCAGGGCGTCCTCTGCCGCCTGAACCGACGACAGGGTGTGGGCGCATGCGCATATGCCGCAGATCCTGGAGGTGATATGCTGTGCCTCGAATATGGAACGCCCCCGGAGCATACCCTCAAAAAATCTCGGAGCCTCCACGATCTCCAGGTTGCACTTTTCAAGCACCCCATTCTTGACGTCCACGACGATATTGCCATGGCCTTCCACACGGGTAAGGTACTCGACATTTACCTTGATGGTCTTATGATCCATGGTCTTTGATCTCTCTGCATTTGTTATACATGTCCATTTTTTCGATGATCAGGCCCACGGGGATCTTGTACAGTTCGAGCACCTGCTTCATGGCATTCTCGGCAGGATTGGACACCATGCCCCGGCATCCATAGCAGATGTTCCCATGGTTTATGCACCAGGAATTGCATCCGGCCCTGGTAATCGGGCCAAGGCAGGTGACCCCGCGTTCGTACATGCAGACATTTTCGTTGAGCTTGCATTCGATGCACACGGATTTGTCCGGCACATGATACGGGATGCCTAAAAGGGCTGCCTTCAACACTTCGAGAAACTCTGGCTGATAAACCGGGCACCCGTGTACAAAGTAATCCACCTTCACCACCTGATGGACGGCCCTGGTTTTTTCCGTCGGGTAGAAACGATAATCACGGTCATAGACATACTGCCTTATCTCATCCAGATCGAAAGAGTTTTTGATTCCGTTTACCCCGCCTATGGTCGCGCATGATCCGTATGCAATAAGGACCTTGGAGCGCTCCCTGATCTTTTGTATCCTCTCTACGGCATGCGGTGTGGTGATGCTCCCCTCTATGACGGCGATATCGTAGCTCTCGTCCCATTTCTCGGACATCATTTCGCGGCATTCGACCAGCTCGACAGAGTCCAGCAGATCCAGGAGCATTTCCCCGAAATTGGCGACCTGAAGCTGGCACCCTTCGCAGCAGGCAAAATCGAAAAAAGCCATCCTTGGTTTGTTCATTCAAATAGCCCCCCTCAGGTTTTTGATCCGGCTATAGCGGAAGACAGGTCCGTCCTGGCAGCAATAGATATTGTGGATCTGGCAGTGTCCGCACTTTCCCAGCCCGCACTTCATGTGCCTCTCCAGAGACAGCAGGATCTGGTCTTCGGGAACACCCTTGCCGAGCAGCTCTTGAATCACATACTTGTACATCACCGGCGGACCCGCAACAATGCCGAAGGTGTAGGGGGGGTTAATGTCGACACCCGGTATCAGCGACGTTATCAGTCCCACATGCCCTATCCAGTCGGGATCGGCTCTGTCCACTGTACACTGGAATCCGACATCGAGGCGTTCACCCCATGCCTCGACCTCGTCTCCGAACAGTATGCTCTGGGGCGTATTACAGCCCAGCAGGATGGAAACCTTTCCAAAATCCCTCCGATTATCAATGACATAATTAATGAGCGAACGTAGTGGTGCCAGGCCGAGGCCTCCGGCAACCATGAGCAGGTCGTTTCCTTCGAGGACACTGACCGGGAATCCTTTGCCGTAAGGCCCCCTGATACCTATCTCATCACCCACCTCCATGTGATGCATGACAGAGGTCAGCTTGCCGATTTTTCTCACACAGATCTCGAAGCTTCCCTGAAGTGTAGGGGAGGAACAGACAGATATCGGGGCTTCTCCCGCCCCCAGGATGGACACCTCCACAAACTGGCCTGGCTCGTGGTCGAGAAACTCGTCGCTGTCTAACCGTATCTCAAACAGATGTTCCTTGTCCGTGAGGATCTTTTTACGGATAATCCTGGCAGGTTTTATTTCATAGGAGGAATTTTTAATAACCACCTTTTCCATGCTCATAGCGGCACCTTCTTCAGTGCGGTTATGGTTTCTTTCAGATCGATTTTTGCCATGCAGGTACGGCTGCATCTCCCGCATCCGGTGCAGAAATATCTGTTGAACCGCTCGTTATGATATTTGAATTTCCGGTAAAACCGGTGGCGTTTCCGGTCGCTCCGATCGGCCCGGAAGCTCTCACCGCTGGCTATTTTGGCAAAAGGCTCATTCTGGCAGGAATCCCAAACCCTTACCCTCCTGCCTGTCTTCAAATCAAGGTTTGGAATGTCCATGACATCGAAACAGTAGCATGTGGGGCAGACAATGGTGCAGTTTCCGCAGGAAAGACATCTCTCACCGATCTCTTTCCATACGGGATGATCGAATCCTTTGTCGAATAACAGGGGTATTTCATCCCTGTCCACATCCACCTCGTTTTTGAAGATCTCTCTTTTGCGGGCCCTGATTTGTTCAAGGGCACTCATGTGAGACGGCTCGGCTTTTCTGATAAACTCCATTTTTTCTATAAGATCTTCGCCTGTCTTGGTCTGGATATGGATCAGGAAAGACTCTTCAAGCTCTGTGAAGAACAGATCGTATCCGCCGAAGGGCAGATGATTGCCCATCAATGCACAGCTTGCATAACTGTCGCAATAATCGTTGCATTCAAGACCCATGATGATCAGCTTGTTTTTCCGGAACAGATAGTGCAGATCTTTCGGCCTGTCGGAAAGGACGATGTTCAGACATTGAATACCTGCCAGGTCGCAGGTGTGGACCCCGAACAGAACCAGCGGTTCGTATTCCACAACTACTTCCGTTTTCGGGGATTTTCGGATGTCATACTCGAGAAGCGTCTCATTCTGGGGCATAAAATATTTTTTAGGGGGCAGTATGGTCGGTATGTACTTGATCGAGATCTTCTCGCCGGTTTGAACCTCCTCGAATGCATAGCGGTTATTTCCCTTATGAACAGGCGCAACCACTTTTTGACCGGCAGCGAGCTGAACAATGAAACTGTTGAGCTGGTCTTTATCCAGAACCACGTAACTCATCATCTTTCCCTAAAAATGAGATACTGTATAAAAATAAGACAGGAAGTATATAAGGACAATAGGTGGATCGATTATTTCCCATTCGGGAAAATTCTTCAGTATGGGGGCGCGTCACAACATTTGATAAAATGAATCAGAGAGTTGAGGAAAAAAGATGTCCCCCTGTATAATAAAGCTCCCTGAGGAGGCGTACATGCACGCCTCCTCAGGGAGCTCATTATTGGCTCGACGAATTAGCCGTGAATCTTATTATTCATACATCTTCTCGATGATATCCTGATAATTATTCTGTACCCTTTTCCTTTTGATTTTCTGCGTCGGCGTTATCTCATCGTTTTCCATGCTAAAGGGCTTTTCAAGGAGCGTGAATCTTTTTATCTGCTCAACCCTGCCCAACTCATGATTAATTTTAGCAATGATTGAATCATAATGTTTCAGCACCGTCTCATTCTCAACAAGTGCTCCGGGATCTGTGTCTGCAATGCCGTTTTTCTGTGTCCACTGGGCAAGGTTTTCAAACGAAGGGACAATGAGTGCGGTTATGTATTTTCTCTTGTCGCCGATGAGCGTCGTCTGTTCAATCAATGGATGAAAAAGCAACCTTTCTTCGATCATCTGGGGAGAAATATTTTTGCCGCCGGCGGTGATGATGATATCTTTTTTTCTGTCGGTAACATACAGGTAGCCATCATCGTCGATACGGCCTATATCGCCGGTCTTGAAGAACCCGTCTTCGGTAAACGCCTCCTTTGTGGCTTTCTCGTTCTTATAATACCCCATCATGATCTGCGGCCCCCTGACGAGAATTTCCCCGTCTTCGGCAATCTGGCATTCAGTCATGGAAATCGTTTTACCGACACTGCCGGGTTTGATGGGGTATATGGTCCTGTAGTGCTGGACGTGGGTGACCGGGGCGGTTTCGGTCAGGCCGTAACCGGGAAGTATGAACACGCCGATCCCGCTGAAAAAGTTCTGGATCTCTTCCGATAAAGGCGCCCCTCCGCTCCCGAAGGCGTTTATCCTGTCCAAACCGATGGCTGCCCTGAGTGGCGTCAGGACAAGCCTGCTTGCAGCAGCGTACTTTATTTTCAGCACCCCGGTGAGAGGACGGTTGGCGTTAAAGAAAGG
>CAYRCP010000115.1:0-6276 GCA_964422755.1 uncultured Bacteriovoracaceae bacterium
GCGTGTTCCATGATTCACTCATCGCGATATCGGGCCTGACATAATCCTGCCCCACTGTCGCGCACCCGGCAGCAGACAAGACAAGGAAGCACCAAATGAACCGAGACAATAACTCGAATTTATGTTGTTTTTTTCTGTGCTGCATACGCTGATCACCTACCAACAGATTTTTTATCTCTTAAAGCCAACTACAAAACTCTTTGATTTTCATTCCCACGGCAGGCTCGAAACCAGTCTTTTCAAGAACCTCCGGACCTCCGCCTTCCCGGCGGTGACTGGCCCGGCTGCTTTTTTTACAAACAAACCTCGCTTGTTTCTCGCCATCGCTGAGGTGACTAAGGCGATGGTCCCTTGCAGACGTGACGGTCATGACCTGATTTACCAACGGCTATCCCTTTGCGAACAAACCAACAGGGGTGACATATTTCGTCATGACCCATCCGGATTCCCCGTAGGGCAGATCCACATACACCCACCCCGGAGCGCGGCCGATGATTCTCAGGGTATCGTCCCGGTATACCTTGTGAATGATGGGGTGTCTTTTCCCCGGACCTTCGCGCACATTCAGGATCCGGGGGATCACCATGACCTTTCCCAAAACCTCATACTCCCTGTTTGTGCTGCAGTATGCGTCTCCCAGGTAGGGCTTCTTAACGACAGCGTAGCCTTCAGGTATGTGCCGGTAATAAACCCCTCCATATACATGGTATCTCGTTCCTCCTGCCACGACGGTATGAGATCCTATGGGGAGCGAGACTATAACGGCACCCAGCGGTGCCTGAACAGCGATATATCCGCGAAGCCCTTTACGGTAGAATATGCCGTCACGGTAAGAATATCTATGCCCTCTTACGACCACGGGCACATGCTTTGCGCGAGCCTGGTGTGTCTGCCTGTAATGCCTCGAGGCATTACGCGATTCCTGCGCTACAGCCGGTGCGGCCGAGCCGATGATAAATGCAACGATAAGCGCCAGAGAACATCCGATTCGCTGGTATCTATTCATTCTTCACCTCGCCTTCCCCTGCGCACAGGGAGTCTTTTTCGCTCTGTTTGCTGTAGTTTATACCCCAACATTGTGGAGAAAATGTGGAGAAACCCTGTGGAGAATGTGGAGATTTACAAAGGACAGTGTCTGGGAAAAAACATGGGCATGATTTGATTTGCGCACCTGGTTCACTTCCCCGCTTCCCATGCATGAGAATTTCCACACAAGACTATTCATCATCATTCACATAGAAGTAATCACAATTATCAAGACAGGGATAGCTTGTGGAATATTCACAGTAGCGGCATATGCCGGCAATGGTTACGACATCTTCATCATCGCTGTCATCAGAATATTGCGTTTCATGTGTACTCCCATCGAAGGTGTTGATTGAGGAATGCAACGACATCTCTGACACTTTCGTGCCAGATATCAGGACATCTATGGGTAACTCTTTAGATACAGTACTCAATTATTGACCTGATCAGGCAGGCATCTATCTGAATGTGGGAGATTGGTGTCACCCTAAATCAAGTATAATGTCCCCCTGATTTGTCCCTGGATTTGAGGTAGATTTGTCAAGTTGACAGGTATGGCGGCAGGGCTGCACATATAAAACGCTATCCTCTGTCCAACCAAGCGGCTTCACTTCTGACAGGGCCAGGTAAACTTTGCAGACTGACTGATTATATTGGGATAAATCAAAATAACTGGATTGTTACTCACGATCAATGGTAGTTTAGGAAAATGAAGGTGCTTTTGATAGAGGACGACCGCAAGATTGCCTCTTTTGTGCTGAAGGGACTTCAGGAACAGGGGTTCGTCGTTGATTCCTGTGATGATGGTGACGAAGGATATCTGCTTGCCACCACGCAGACATATGATGTCATTGTTCTTGACATCATGTTGCCCGGCCGTGACGGGCTGAGCATACTCCGGAATCTGCGCGAGATGAAAAACACCGTTCCCGTGATTCTTCTGACAGCGCGCTCTGCGCTGAACGAACGCCTGGAAGGTCTCAATCTCGGGGCGGACGACTATCTCTGCAAGCCGTTCTTTGTGGAAGAGCTTGTGGCTCGCATCCACGCTGTTGCCCGGCGGGCGTCGGGGGATACCCTGAACCTGCTGCAATGTGGTGGGCTGGTGGTGGATCTCATCAGCCGCGAAGTCAGGGCGGGAGAGATCTCGATCGACCTGACGGCGCGTGAATTCAGCCTGCTGGAGCTTCTCATGCGTTCTCCCGACCGGGTGTTTACCCGTACACAGATCCTGGAGCATGTCTGGGGATACGACTTTGATCCGCAGACCAATGTCGTGGATGTCTATATCCGCCGTTTGCGCAACAAGATAAATGTTACCGAGGGCGTACCGGTCATTGAATCCATCCGGGGCGTGGGCTACCGGCTGAAAAGACCGGCAGGAGGGTAGCTTTGTTCCGGCTGAAGATCGCGCTTCTCTCTGCCCTGGTGTCCGGCGCTGTCCTGATCGTCTTCGGTCTTTTTTTTCTGACGGTTGTCAACAAGGTCGGGATGGACCGGATTGATCATGAGATAATGGCCCTTGGCGAGAGTCAACTCTACGTGGTGCATTCACGGAACCATTGGCATGATTTTGACAAATCACTGTATTTTATTTATGGCGAGGAGGGTTCGAAAGACCTGATCGTGCATGTCACCGACGTCGACAATGAGCTTCTTTACATATCGCCCCACTGGCCCGGGGAGATTACCGTGGCTGCGTTCCCCGAGTTTGATTTTGAAATGTTGGCCGCCCCCGTTGCCGGCCTTACCGGACCACTGGAACAACCAGCCCACATGGATCGAGCGCGCATGCCCTTGGCAGACAAGCGCAATCGCGAAATGCACCCGCCGCACCCAGACGATGATGGGTATTTCTTGCCGCCGCCATTGCCGCCTCACCTGCGCGATCCCTTGAAAATCAAAAAGCCCTTTTTCCAGACATTGGAGACACCGTCGGGCACCTGGCGGACGGGCATCATGGGGAATCAGTACATCACCTTGATGATCGGCATGGATATGGCTGGTTTTTATGAAGATGCGAACCGCTATGAAAAAGCCTTCATGTTCTCTGTCCCCCTGGCATTGCTGTTGATGGCCGGAGGAGGCTGGTTGATTGCCCACCGCGCGTTGAAGCCCATTGCCTTGATAACCCGGACTGCCGAAAGTATCACCGCACGCGGTCTTGATCAACGAATTGCCGTAACCGGGGCAGACTCGGAGTTGTTGCGGCTGGTCAATGTGATCAACGATATGCTCGATCGCCTGGAGAAAAGCTTCGGACAGGCGGTACGATTCAGTGCCGACGCAGCCCATGAGCTACAGACCCCCCTCGCGATCCTGCAGGGGATTCTGGATGATGCCGTGCAGCATACCGCTTCCGGAACGGACGAGCAACAGCGCTACAGCAGCCTTCTTGAAGAAGTTCAGCGCCTGAAAAGTATTGTGCAGAAACTGCTCATCCTGGCCCGGGCCGACGCTGACCAACTGTCCCTGAGTCTGCGCCAGGTAGACATGAGTGTCATGGTCGAGTCTGCTGTTGAAGATGCCGGCGTCATAGGCCCTGATTTGAATATTGAAAAACATATCCAGGCCGAAGTCATGGTTATGGCCGACCCGGACCTGCTGAGGCAGGTTATCCAGGGGCTCACCGCCAATGCCGTGAAATACAACATCGATGAGGGCCTGGTCAGGTTCGGGTTGACGATTCAAGACAACAATGCCTTGTTTACCATCTCTAACACCGGCCCCCTGATTCCGGATGAAGAGCGGGAGCGGATTTTCGAGCGCTTTTATCGCATCGACAAATCACGGAGTCACCGGGTGCCAGGAACCGGCCTCGGCCTGAGCCTTGCACGGGAAATTGTCCGCGCCCACAAGGGTGAGATTCACTTTGCAGCACGTAATAATCTGAACACCTTTTCCGTATCACTCCCCTGTCTGTCTTAAACGCCCTGCCTGCACCGGGTCCCGGTAGTGCTTCAGGCTTCCTGATCAACCGCAGATAATGACAAAATTGTCATTTGACCGGCCCTTATCCTGTCATTGTTGCGTGCTAAACCAGGGACAATAAAAAAACATGTTCGCAATGGTTTTGCCAGTGCGAACAAAGGAGGTCGATTCATGAATACCGTAAAAAGAATGACAATCGTTTTTGCTGTGCTGATCATCTGTGCCGCAAATGCATATGCGCAGGGACCGCCTCGGGGAGGACAGGGTCACCAGGGTCCGCCACCGGAGGCCTATGAAGCCTGTGAAGGCAAGAGTGCCGGTGATACGGCGGAGTTTGTCAGCCCGCGCGGGGATACGGTGTGCGGCACCTGTGTGCAGGAGGGCGACCGTCTGGTCCTGCGTCCCGATAACGACGGCAGGGGGCATGGTGATAAAAAAGAGCGGAACAATGCCGATGACTGATGCGGTACAAAACGAAAATTTTGTTGACGTAACAGGACAATGCCAATAGTTGCCCACAGGCTCATATCAAAAAGTCCAATAGTTATATAAGGAGGGGAAGAATGAAGACATCTTTTGTCGTAGTGACGAGGATGATGTTGATGATAATCATACTTGCGTACATAGCCGGGTGTAATGGCGGATCGTCAGATAGTGGTAGTGCAAGTGATAGTGATGGCAGCAGTCTTGTGATAAACGAAATCGTGGCAAAGGATGCGGCAGGCGGAAATGACTGGTTTGAACTCTATGTTACCCAAGGGACCGTTGAGCTGGGGGACTATACGATTGTAGACGATGACCCGGATCATGAGCTGCAGGAGTTGCCGGACGTCTCCCTGTCGGCCGGGGAGTTTTATGTCATTGAAGCCATTGATGAAGAAGCTGAATGCCCGGACGGCAGTTCTTGCGTAGCATTTAAATTAGGAAGTGATGACGCTCTCACCCTGTTTAAAGACGGTGTAGAGGTTGATACGCTCGATTGGGCGGAAGGTGAGGCAGGCGAAGGATATAGTTATGGTTTGCTGCCGGATGGGACCGGGACTGCGCAAACCCTGTCTCCGACAAAAGGGGCTGCAAATCAAGCCGGTGACGCAGTTGATTCAACGGACACGGTTGAAAATACCTTTGCGGCCCTTGTGATCAATGAGGTTGTTGCAAAAGCGACCGATGACGGTGCGGACTGGATCGAATTTTATGTTTCCGGCACAGAAACGATCAACCTGAGTGACTACATGGTTGTTGATGATAATGACGAACATGAATTGGCCGTGTTGTCGAATATTTCTCTGGCGCCGGGTGAATTCTATGTGGTTCTTGCCACGAACGAAGCACCGGAAGACGGATCAGACTATGTTCCGTTCAAGCTTGGATCAAGCGACAGCGTGAGTCTGTTCCAGGAAGATGATCTGATCGACAAACTGGAGTGGGACGACGGTGATGCACTGATCGGATACAGCTATGGCCGCTACCAAGATGGTTCCGAAAATGTACAGACCCTGACGCCCACCCCGGGATATGAAAACGCGCCCGCCAAGCGCGGTCAACTGGTGATTAACGAAATCATGGCCAAAGACAGTGATGGCGGATTTGACTGGTTTGAGCTGTATAATACCGGCGACACGGCGGTGGCACTTGGCGATTACCAGATTACCGATGATGGTGAAGACCAGGAACCGGTGGCCTTGCCGGATATCTCCCTTTCTTCCGGCGACTTTCTGGTGATATATGCCACAGGTGAAGAAACAGACGAGGTTTTATATTGGGTCGATTTCAAGCTGGGATCATCCGACAGCCTGAGCCTGATCCTCGACGACGAAGTCGTCGATTATATGGAGTGGGATGACTCCGACGCCCCCGAAGGGTTTTCCTATGGCCTGTATCCGGACGGTTCCTGGGATTCACAGACCCTTGAAGTGACACCCGCGGCAGAGAATCAAGCCGTTGATTTCTTCGCTGAAGACACGGTTGAGTCGCTATATATCACCATCAGCGAGACAGACTGGGACAGTATTCTTTCCAGCCCCCTGGAGGAAGAATATCACACGGCTTCGGTGACCTATCGGGATGTTACCCTGGACGATGTGGCCTTTAGAACCAAAGGCAGTTCCAGCCTTCAGGCGGTTGCCAGTATGAACGGCATCCGATACAGCTTTAAAGTGGATATGAATTACTACGTGGACGGCCAGAAACTGCTGGGCATGAAAAAGATCAATCTGAACAATAATTATAAAGACCCCACCTACATGCGAGAACGCATTGCATACGACATGATGCGCTCCCTCGGTCTTCCGACCCCCAGGCTTTCCTATGTGAACCTGT
>CAYRCP010000116.1:0-6271 GCA_964422755.1 uncultured Bacteriovoracaceae bacterium
CAGCATTCCATGCGAAGAACAAAATATTTTTTTGCTGTCCTTCGCATGCAAAAATAATTTATAAAAAATAGAACATTCTATCCGAGGAGCAGGAGATGAAGAGCATGGTATACATTGTATATGGTATCGGAAATGATTCAGTCGGACTGGTGGGTAAGATTACCTCACCTATCTCGCAGGTCAATGGCAATATCGTCGATATGCGCCAGGATGTTCTCCACAGTCTCTTTACCATTTATATGGTAGTGGACCTCAAGGGCGCAGATGTTTCTGTTGATGAGTTTTCACAACTTCTCGTTAAAATTACAGAGGAAACAGGAGTGGGCCTTTCTATGGAAAAGTATACGCCCATTCCCCGCACCGCAGAGAAAACAAACGTGCTTGTCACGCTTGTGGGCAAAGACAATCCCGGAATTATTTCAGCCATTACTGAAAAACTCGGAAAATACAACATCAACATTGATACGTCTGATGTCGTTGCACGAGAGAATATCTTCCTCATGGATCTGCTCACCGATATAACCCACAGTACACTTCCTGTTGAAAATCTCAAGACAGTGGTCCGGGATATCATGCATGCCATGGGTATCAACACCATGTTTCAGACACAAAACGTGTTCAATAAAAAGAAAAAAGTCGTGCTGTTCGACATAACCGGCAGCTTTATCGACAACGATACCCTGGGTGAGATCATTACACTCTCCGGTATTGCACAAGATGCCCTCGGCCGTGGATCCGAAGGTGAAGACGATGCCACGTATGCGCATGCAACTGCCGGATATCTGGAGGGTCTGCCGCTTCGGGTCATTGATGCAATTATCGATTCGCTTGAGATCAGCCTCGGCACTCAGGAACTCATACAGACGCTGAAGATTATGGGCTACAAGATCGGCCTTATTTCCAATGGGTTCACATTTTTCACCGATCGGATCCGTACTCGTCTCGATATAGACTGTGCCTTTGGGTTTGATCTTCCTATTGATGATGATTCCCAGACCATTGTCGGTGATTTTCCTGCAGGATTGATGCATGGGCTAGACAGGTCAAAGATCATTAAAAATATCATGGAAATAGAGTCAATAGGCCAGGAGGATATAACCATTATATCCGATGTTGACATGGATTTTTCCCAGACACCGGGAATAAGGCTGATGTTCAATATGAAAGTAATACTTGATTTTATGAACCAGCATGTTCTAAGCAAAGATGCCTTGACAGGAATCCTTCGCAGTTTCGGCATTCCGAGTTTCTAGAAAGAAAAGGTACACATCAGTAAAATGCAGACTAAATCAGACATCGAGATTGCACAAGAAGCGCAGATTCGGCCCATCAGGGAAATCGCCGGTTCCATCGGCCTTGACCAGGACGATATTATTCCGTACGGAAAGTATATTGCCAAGATACCCTTGGAAACTTTTGATCAGTATGCCGATGCCCCTGACGGGAAGTTGATACTGGTCACCGCCATGTCACCGACATCCATGGGTGAAGGCAAAACAACCACCTCTATTGGCTTGGGACAGGCACTGAGACGGATCGGGAAAAAGGCCATGATGGCCATCAGAGAACCTTCTCTGGGTCCATGCATGGGGCTCAAGGGTGGTGCTGCAGGAGGCGGATATTCACAGGTGCTTCCCATGGAAGACATCAACCTCCACTTTACCGGAGACCTTCATGCCATCTCTGCTGCCCACAATCTGCTGGCAGCTATCACGGATAACCACCTTCACCAGAGGCATACCCCGGAGATCAATCCCCGGCAGGTTGTCTGGAAGCGCGTGATGGATATGAACGACCGGAGCCTGCGCAGTATTATCCTCGGGCTCGAGGGCGGAGGGATCAATGGGGTCATGCGGGAAGATGGATTCGAAATCACCGCGGCTTCGGAGATTATGGCCATTTTCTGCCTGTCGAATAACTTGAAGGAACTCAAAGAGCGTATCGGCAACGTCATTGTGGGTTATGATTATATGCGCAAGCCCATCTTTGCCAGAGATGTCGGTGCAAACGGTGCCATGACAGCCCTGCTCAAGAATGCCATCCATCCCAACCTCGTGCAGTCCATCGAAGGGACCCCGGTACTTGTTCATGGTGGGCCGTTTGCCAACATTGCCCATGGATGCAACACGGTTATTGCGACAAAGATGGCACGCAAGTTATCGGATTATACCATTACCGAAGCAGGCTTCGGTGCTGATCTGGGGGCAGAGAAATTTTTTCATATCAAGTGCCGATCCAGCAATATGACACCTTCGGCAGCCGTACTGGTGGTCACGAGCAGGGCATATGCCCTGCATGGGATCGAAAATATCAAAAAACATGTGGATACGATGAATCAGTTCAATGTCCCGGTGATCATCTCCATCAATAAATTTGCCTCTGACAGCGAAGCCGACCTTCTCGAACTGCAGAGGATCTGCCAGGATCTGGGTGTCGAAGCGGTGATCACCGATTTCTGGCAGAACGGCGGGAACGGAGGGCTGGACCTGGCGGAAAAGCTCGTAGATCTATGCGAGTCCCCGGCTGATTTCCGCATGCTTTACGACCTCGATGAGCCGATCATGACCAAGGTGGAGATTGTTGCGAAGAAGGTCTATGGCGCTGCCGGAGTGGAATTCTCCGCACAGGCTGCAAAGGATATCAAGCAGATAGAGAACATGGGCTATGCAAATCTGCCGGTGTGTATCGCCAAGACCCAGTCGTCCTTGACCGATAATCCCAAGATCCCGGGATTCCCCGCAGAAGATTTTACTATTCACGCAACTTCGGCCCGGGTCTCTGCAGGTGCGGGTTTCGTGGTTGTCTACACCGGCAAGATCCTTGCCATGCCGGGCCTGCCCATAAAGCCGGCAGCACTGTCCATCGATGTGGACGATCACGGCAATATCAGCGGGCTGTTTTAAAGCCCACCATGCTGCGCATGGAAGGTGAACGGTAAACGGTGAACAGTGAACTGTAGGTAGTAAATAGCAAATTGTTGAATAGGTCAGGACATAGGTAACAGTTTTAGCTCAGGACATGGGTAATACCTTTTCAGACCCCGCGAACAAGAGAACGTCGTCCCCGCGAAGGCTTCGGACCCAGTTCCCCAATCAAAGATATCGCTGCTGGAAGACGCTCCTACACTTTGTCCCTTTGCCCCTTTGGCCCTTAGATCCAGCCCACCTTATACCTTATTGCTCAGTTTTTTAAATTCGAAATCCCGGATCACATTTTTTGTCCTGCGAAGCTATAAGCGAAGCGGGATGCCTGAAATCTTGGGCTATCCGGCTCGTTCTTTACCCATCACTCCACCACTCCACTACTCCATTTCTACCGCAGGTTTTTTTACTCACTTGCTCTGAGTTTTTCCCGCTCTTCCTCCCGAAGGACCTTGCGCAGGATTTTGCCCACAGCGGATTTCGGCAGAGATTCCCTGAATTCCACGCTCTTGGGAACTTTGTAGGCGGCCAGCTTTTCCGTGCAGAAATCGATGATCTCCTCATTGGTTGCTGTCTCGCCCGGATTCAGGATGACAAAGGCCTTGACGGTTTCTCCCCGGTACTCATCCGGTATGCCCACAGAGACAGCTTCCATGACCTTGGGGTGCTGGAAGAGCACCTCGTCGATCTCCCGGGGGTAGATATTGAATCCGCCTGCAATGATCATGTCCTTTTTGCGGTCAACAATGAAGATGTAGCCTTCATCGTCCACCTGGGCGATGTCCCCGGTGTGGAGCCATCCATCCCTGAGCTGATTGGCGGTCTCTTCAGGATTATTCCAGTATCCCTGCATGATAAGCGGGCCTTTCATGATGATTTCACCAGGTTCTCCGGGTTTTACATCATGGATGCCCTCATCGACGTCTACCAGCCGTACGTCGTTGTCAGGGAAGGGGATGCCGATGCTGCCGGCCTTTTTCATCCCAAGAATCGGGTTGCTGATGCCCAGGGAGGTTGATTCGCTCAGGCCGTAGCCCTCGCTGAAGAAAATTCCCATGTCCTGTACTTTCTCGATCAGCTCTACCGCCATTGGTGCGGCACCGGAATTGAGCAGCCCGAGTTTTTTGTCAAGCCCCAGTTCTCCTGCCTTTGGGTGGTTGATCAGTGCGGTAATCATGGTGGGCACGGCCGGGAAAAACGTAATCTGATTGAAGTTGGCGATGATTCCCATGATCTCGTCGATCTCGAAACGCGGCACCAGGATCTGTGTTGCGGCGTTGAAAAACGACCAGTTCATGGCCACGATGTTTCCATACACGTGGAAAAAGGGCAGGATGGATAAGATTGAGCGTTGCTCCGGGGGAAGAAAACTGATGGTGGGGTTTCCCCACAACGAGCACTGGAAGGTCGCGGCCACGATGTTTGCATGGGTCAGCAGCGCCCCCTTGGGAACCCCGGTCGTACCGCCGGTAAACTGGATCAGGGCAGGGTCCTGCGGGAGGATATTGATCCTTGGCAGGGTTGTCTTTGTGCAGTTTTCAATAAGCTGGGAAAAGTGGTGCCAGCCTTCATCCAGTTCCAGGTCTTTCGGAGTGCTCACGCCAAAGCCGCCTATGTAGTCGGTCACCCTGGTGACCACGACACGTTTGATCCCGACATCGTTCACAGCAGGCCGTACAATGGGCAGCACCATGTCAAAGGTGATCAGTGTGCTCATCTGTGTATTGGACATGATAAAGGTGATTTCATCGGTAGTGTACATGGGGTTCATGTTCACCACTACCCCGCCAAGCGAGAGTGTTGCCAGATAGGCGATGATGAACTGAGGACAGTTGGGCAGATGAATGCCCACCCGGTCCCCTTTACGAATACCGAGTTCACCGAGTGCATTGGTCATTCTCAGCACTTGGGCTCTGAGTTCCCAGAAGGTTATCTCCGTGCCGTAGAAATTTGTGGCGGGCTTGTCAGGGAAAGAACCCGCCGGAAGCTGAAAAATCGAATGTGCCGGAATTCTCGGATAGCGGATCGAGGTGGGGACATTATAATCATAGAGCTGATGCCAGGGTCTTGTTTCCATACACGATACCTCCTCATAATTCATTTAAATGATGGTGCTTGGCCTTGTTCGCTAAAAGCCGCGCATCGTGGAGGGTATCCGGGGGTGTTTGCCTGCAGGGCTCGTTTTCATCGAGCCTTTGCTTTTATTGTAGAAATTATAACAGGAGTCTGTGTAAAAACAAAGAATAATCTCTGTGGAATCAGATTGCTGAGCTCTATGTAATGACAGAAGAGATATTTATTGCAATGAATTTGGAATATACATAATAATTGGGGAGTGGAATATGATGATGACAAAGGAACAAGCGAGAGAGTTTGCCTCCAGGTGGCTGCCTGCATGGACAGGGAATGATCCCGAGGGCCTGGCCGACTATTATTCAGACGATGTCTTCTATATGGACGCGGTCGTTCCCAAGGGAGTGAAGGGAAAGGAACAACTCCTCGCATACTTCAGGAAACTGCTTGCTCAGAACCCGGACTGGGTCTGGACCCAGATCGAGCCGATTCCCATGGAAGACGGCTTCTTGAACAAGTGGCTGGCCAGGATTCCGGTCGGAGAAAAGGTGCTGGAGATCATTGGCGTCTGTTTCGTACAGTTTGATGATCAGGGAAAAATACGGCGTAATGAAGTATACTTCGACCGCACGGAACTGCTCTCTGAAATCTATAAATATAATAAAAATAAATAGATATGAATGATGCATCGAATATTCGTATTGTTGATGTTCATGGGGCGGTGACGGGTTCCCTGACTCTGGCTGATATTCCCTGACGCTCAATATGCAGAGATACGCGGGCGCGGGCTGTTTACCGGTTTATGCAGGTAAGACGTGAACGTGGCAGCACGATTCCTGTAGGCAAGTTCTTTCAACTATAGTATTACATTACAAAAGATTATGAAATCAAGGCACGGCACGGTGCTGTTTGCTCTCCAGGCGTATGGCCTTGATGTTCATCGAACAGGGATGACTTCGAAGAATAATTCCGGAGTTTTCTCGTGGAAGGGGAAAACCTCAGTACGCACATTGACACGGTATGCGTGCACATTAACATGTATGAAAAGAGAAATACGCAAAAATTGGAGGGGACGATGATCACTGATGATTCGGAAAAAGAAGCCCTACGAGTCCATGTTCAGGCAAAGCACACGATGCATGAAGAAAGCCTGAAAAAGGTAATTGCAGATCTGGAGTATAATCTGGAACACCACGGCACGTTCACTGATATGGAAGACATCTTTGCCCATGTCAGGGCAAATGCAGCCGCGCTTCTGTTTCTGTGCCAGGAACGCA
>CAYRCP010000117.1:0-6262 GCA_964422755.1 uncultured Bacteriovoracaceae bacterium
CGTCCAGGCTGTAGGTTTCGATGATCTTATGCAGAATAACGTCAACCGGGCTGCCTTCCCTGGAACAGCCGATGCGGATTCCCGGTTTTTGCAGATCCTGAGGAGACCCGATGAGATCCGGATCGACAACCATCGCATACCCGTATTTGTGGGTCCCTGCGACGATTTTCAGGGGGACATGGCCATTGGCAAACACGTTGATGGCAGGGATCAGACAGATATAGGCGGCATCGACATCACCCCGCATCAATCCTGCTGCCAGCGCCATACCCGTTACGTAACTGTCATAGGATCGTACGTGAATCCCCTCGTCTTCATACCATCCCTTATGACGGGCAACGTGTGCACATGCGGCATGGGCGTTGAATTCAACGGCCATGACGATGGACGTATCATCTGAATCTGCCGCAGTGGCGGATTTTTGTGGTAATGCCAGTAACGTCAGTGCGATCAGTAACACTATGATGTTCCGGTGCAGGCATGATAATCGGTGTGCAGGAGGTGTTGTTGCTGTCATATGCTTGTCTCCTTGTTGATCTGAATGTATTCAATCTGTGCGGTATCTCCCAGGGCCGATCCGATAAATACGGCATCGATCTTTCCCCCCGCAGCTGTACGCAGCAGGTCGGCGGCGCATCGACCGGATCGCCTGCAGTCGTCATCTTCCGCTTTATTGAAAAAGACGTATCTGATCGTTTCCTTTGGACAGCCCTTCATCAACCCCTGGGCATGGAGGATGGCCTTGACTACCGAATCTTCGCTCACCGTATCTCCGGGTGAAAGCCCTGTTATCTGTGAATACAGATCAGACCGGAATACCCACTCTTCGCCGAGTGGTTTGCCGATGACATCCAGCCCGACCAGCGTCACAAGCCAGCGGGTGCACCCCGGGATTACCGGTTCATACGAAGCCGGGGCCTTCAGGGATCTGTGCGCTGCGCCGTCCCCTTCCACCAGGATCCATCGAAATAACCCGTTACCCCGCAACAGCTCGATATCCTCTGCGGAAAACCCGGTAAGCTTGTCGTGTTCGTGAAGATATCCGGCAGCGGCGGTCACATGATTCGTGTGTTGTAAGGCATCCCTGCACTGCGTAGCTACGTCGGGCAGGTTATCTGAAATAATGACTGTTTCCGATTCTTCCGGCTTAGGCATGTAGATCTTCGTTGTGGTGGTGGTCAGCACGGGACCACTTTTCAGGGCAAGCTCATGGGCCAGGCGGAACATGAGCGTGGTTTTGCCGCCGGCACCCACCAGGGTAACCACTCCTCCATCATGAAACCCGAATTTTTCCTGAAACGTAGACATAGCGGACAGCTCCTTTGTTTATTTAAGCGCATTGTTATTTACTCTGAGCCAATTGCAAAAAAATGGATTTGTTACCCTCGCGAAGGCGGTAATCCATTATGTTCAATAAGTTTTCGGCCCCCGCTTTCGCGAGGGTGACGTACCTTATGAGGCTTGCAATTACCTTCTCTGAAAAAAAGTTCTGCATCTTTCAAGTGGATTACCTGCCGAACGGGCAGGCAGGGAAATGACACACTTCGCAGCTCATGCACATGCCGCCGTGCCCCATGGCGGCAATCTCTTTTGCACAAGGCTGCCCTCCGGTGAGAAACCGTGGCAGCATAAGGTCGTAGACGGTTCTGGGAAAGTAAAAAACACAGGCAGGCAGCCCCAGGATAGGCACATCGCCGAGCCGGGCATTGAGGAACATGGCCCCGGGCAGGATCGGCGCGCCATAGGAAATGATCTCGGCACCGCAGGTGCGTACACCCTGGCGGGTTACATCGTCCGGGTCAACGGAAAGACCGCCGCTGGTCAGGATCAGTTCGCAGCCTTCTTGTGTAAGTGCTTTTATCGCCTGGGCAATTTGCCCGGCATCATCGGGAACCACGACCTTTTTGATCAGTTCGCAGCCATAATCTTTAAGTTTTGCAACGATGAAGCGATCCGACCCGTCCTGGATGAGACCCTCGAAGACTTCAGAACCGGTCACCACGAGGCCTACACGACGTCTGACATAGGGCAGTATCTGCAGCACCGGCCTGGACTGTCCGGCAATACGTTCCAGCTCCTCGATCTTTTCCCGGCCGATCACCAGGGGGATTATTCGGGTGGCTGCGATTATCCGTCCCTTCTTGCAGGGCATCCCGGTCCTGATAGTGGAGACGATGACCTCGCCGATGGAATTGATCCTGAGTAATGCCTCTGTGTCGATTTTCAACAAACCGTGCATGGCAGAACTGATGTTCGATTTTCCCTCTCTGGGCTCACTCCACGTGAGGTTGTCCCCGCACAGGGCTGAGGCTATCTGCAGTGCTGCATCGTCTTCGTGCAGTTGATCTTCATGGAGTTCCATGACAAACAGATGTCGCTTGCCGATCTTGAGTAATTCGGGGATATCCTCTTCTTTAACCACATGTCCGCGTTTGAAACCCACCCCCTTGAACTTTCCGGGAATGATCCGTGTCATGTCGTGGGCCAGTATGGTCCCGAGTGCATCTTCCACCCTGATCTTTTTCATGTTGTCATCCTTTTGCTCTGCATGAATTCTTTGCCTGCAATAATCAGGCGTCAGCACCGTAGGGACAGATTCGATTGATTCCCATGAGTTCGCTGATACCGGCTACTGTAACCCCGTAAAAAAGGTATGGCTTGTTATACTGCTGTATCAGGCTCCATATCCCGTCAAACGATCCGTTGCCGAGCGTTGTACCTGTTGCCAGCACGACATCCGATTCCCGCACAAGCTCTTCGGTACGCGTACGTCCGTCCCAGATGGGGATGTTGTATTTAAGCGTTCCGATATTCTTGTAGTCGAGATCGGTTGTACATATCCTGTCGCTGCCAAAAGAATTTACCAGTGTCTCGGCAATGGCCGGGTTGAGCCCGATCAGCCCGATACGGGCATTGCCCCATGTTTTGCGGATATGATCTGCTATCTGACGGGCACAATCCTCGGGTTCGTTGTTTTTGCAGTGGATGGTGCCGTGAACCTTGCCGAGATACTTGAGAACCGCGTTGAGGGTGGCAAGGTAGACCGCCCGGTTCTGATTCGAGTCGGTTTTGAGCGCCAGAATATCATCCAGATAACCCATAAAATCCAGAGGGCTGTCAGTGAAGGCATGACCGCGTGCACCGCAAAACTCCGCCTCGACCATGCGTTCTTTGCCTTCGATGATGGGATAGTCTCTCCTGGTGGGATTGCCGATCGCCTCTTCAGGGGTCAGTGTCTTGGCCTGGATGGTAACCGAACTCCCGGACAAGTCATTCTCACTGATAATATTGCGAAACTGCTCCTTCGATGCTTCGATAATGTTGTTTCCGGTTTGTGTATTCATCTTAGTCATCCTTTTTAAATATTCTCATGGCTCTGGTCCGTGGCCAGAAGCGATTGGTAATCTTCCATGGTATCCACATCAACGTGGATGCAGCGGTGTCCCAGTTCCATAAAATGGGTTTTTTCTCTATGCCGGCTGAACAGTACCCGGGCCCCGGCATCCCCATGGATTGTTTCAGTGAGTTCGCCGAACAGATTGCCGGAGATAATTACCGGGTTGCCGCGCATTCCTTCAAACATGGGGATGACAATGGGTTTATGCGATTCGCCATAGCCTTTGATCAGTGCATTGATAACTTGTTTATCCACCAGTGGCTGGTCACCCAGCAGAAACATCGCCGCCTCAGACTGCTTTGATATATGAGCCAGCCCGGCCTTGATCGAGGAGCTCTGTCCCTGCTGATAATTTTCGTTCACCACCACCTTGATGCCCTTGAAATCGATATGGTCTTGAATGCTCTGTGCGTCATGGCCCAGCACCACAATGATTTCATCCAGCTGCGATTTCCCGGCGTTCTCGATTGTCTGACCCAGAAGCGTGGTGTCGCGAAAGGGCAGCAGTTGTTTGGTCCGGCCGAGACGGTTCGACTGTCCTGCAGCCAGCACGATGCCGGCAACTCGAATCTTCATCCTGGTATTTTCAGCCATGTTTCGTTCCTTTCCTCGTGAGCGCAGAGAAGTTCATTATCCCTGTGTCAACCCGTTTGTGCTGTTTTTTCGATAAACCCGGCTACATCCGAGTTCAGCCAGTTCAGACACATCTCGAACTGCGCCCGTTTAAAACCCAGCACGACTTTTCCGAATGCATCTTTCTGCCTGCCCCAGTCATACTCCACTTTTTCTTTCAGCTTCATCAGCAGGGCTATCTGTGCCTTGAGCAGCGTATCAATCCCCTGAAGATTGAGGTGCCGCAGAAAAAAAAGTTTTGTCAGAAACTCCATTCGCAGTTCCCGAACATGTTGCGTAGGGCTGGTGACCCAGCAGGTGAATCTTTTTTTTCCTTCTCTCGTTATAGTAAGGACCTTTCTGGGGAGTTGATTCTCCCCGGAAGAGATGCACCCTGTCACCAGTGCCTTGTCTTCAAGTTTGTGAATCAGCGCGTACAACTGGCTGGTGCTGACATGCCAGATGCCTTCAAGGTTTTCGGACAGGAATTTTCTGATATCATAACCATGCATATCTCCACTCATCAGGACACCCAGTACGACATATTCTGTGGTTTCCTGATTTCTCATCGCTTTACCCCCGGTCCTCTTCCATTCCGGAATATTCCATTATGGAATGCTTCACTAAATTTTTTTGGCTTCATGCACCTGAGGGAACATTCATGGCAGGAGAACGTAGAATCCAATGCCTCTATGGGTATTCCATCATGCAATAAACCCATGGTTTTTTCCTTTTCCGTGTAACCCTTGTCGTGTTGTTCCATCACCTTATCCCGCAACTGATTGATGGGTGTATGCGAAGAGCTGGATGTGATGGTTCATTGATCCTGTGTTCCAGCTCTTCGCATGGCTGTTTATATGAGAGAAAAGACTCGAATGGTGACGGCGGAGCTTAAACCGCAATCTCTTCTCTCAGTGCTCCGGTCCTACTTGGATTTCTGTTCTTTCATGGCCTTCATCAGCTTCTCTGGTGTGATCGGCTGATCGTAGATCCTTACGCCGATGGCGTCATAAACCGCGTTGGAGATGGCCGGTGCGATACCCACCAGGGCCGGCTCGCCCACGCCTTTGGCGCCAAAGGGACCCTTGGGATCCGGCTTGTCGATGATGATGATCTGGGTCTCGTCCGGCATATCCAGAGAACCCGGCATCTTGTAGGTGGTGAAGTTGGTGCTGAGCGGTTCGCCGGTTTTCTCGTTGTAAGAATAGTGCTCCATGAGACCGGCTCCCAGACCGTTCTGGATGCCGCCTTCACACTGGCCTTCCACGCTCATGGGGTTGATGGCCTTGCCGCAGTCCATTGCGGTGACGAAGTTCAGCACCTTGACCTCGTAGGTCTCGGTGTCCACCTCTACCTCGGCGTAGTAGGCCGCGGTTGGTGGTGAGGCGTATGTGCTGTTCCAGCAGCCAACGCCTGCGGGGGTGTATCCGTCGCCGCGGGCGCCGAAGATGGCTTCGTGAGCGACTTCTTTCACCGTGATGCGATTGGTCGGCATTGACTTGACATAGATCTCGCGACCGTCGACATCAAGATTTTCGGGATCCTCCCACATCATCTTCCCGGCATAGGCGAGAAGCTCTGCCTTGGCCTTCTGGGCAGCCACCTTGACCGCGTTGCCGGTTACATACATCGAACGGCTGGCATGGGACCCGAGGTCGAACACTGTCACTTCGGTAGCCATGCCGGAGATGTGAACGTCTTCAACCGGAATACCTATGGTCTCTGCCGCAACCTGTGACAGTGAGCCCCAGATATGGGTACCGGGAGAACCGGGGTGGCAGATGAGGTTGATGGTGCCGTCATCGTTGAACTTGATAATACAGCCGGAGTGTGCCAGCAGAAGGGGCCAACCGTCACTGCAGTGGGTCATGGTGGACATACCGACACCGCGCTTCTTCGTGGCCGTGCCGCCCTTGTTCTTGTTGTACTTTTCCTTCCAGCCGATGGCCTTGGCACCTTCATTGATGCAGTCGTCGAGATAGGTGCTCGTGAGGGGCAGACCACCCATGTTCGCCGGCTCACCGGGCTTTTTGGCGTTCTTGAGCGCAACCTCCACCGGATCGAGCCCGAGCTTGACTGCGGCTTCATGCATGGCCTGATCGACGGCCCACATGACCTCGGGGTTGCCGAATCCGCGCATGGCGCCGGAGAGCGGGGTGTTGGTGTAGACGACGTCGTATGACCCGTCTATGTTCGCACAGCGGTAGTGGCCCATGCCCCAGACCAGCGTGATGCTGCCGGCCAGCATGGCGC
>CAYRCP010000118.1:0-6258 GCA_964422755.1 uncultured Bacteriovoracaceae bacterium
GGTTGTGTCATTCATCTGTGCTCGATGTCTTTCTTGATATGTAATGCAACAGCGGGTAACCCCGCTGTTGCATTAGTGTTATTAATAAGTCTTTTTGCCTCCTGCCTGTTTCATGGATTCACTGAAGCCCTGGGTGATGGGGCTCATGCTCTTCTTGTCGACTTCGACATTGATAATGGAGGGTTTGCCGTTGGCAACCGCGCGTTTGATGGCCGGTACGATCTCAGCCGGATCAGTGACCAGTTCGCCGTATCCACCCCACATTTCGGGGAGTTTCTCGTATGAGCGCATGTGGGCCAGGTCAACATTGCAGTGGCCCTTTTCCTTGATCATCTCGGCCTTTGCATAGCCTTCTGAAAGCTTGATCATACCCCATGCAGAGTCATTGGAGATGACAACCACAACCGGCATGCCGAGTTTGGCCATGGTATCGAGCTCCATGGTATAGAAGCCGAAGCTGCCGTCACCGGTGTACCAGAGCACGGGTTTTCTGTCTGCAGCCCATGCACCGATGGCGAATCCGGCACCGGTTCCGATGGTGCCGTTCGGGCCGAAGTAGGTAAGCTGGCCGGGGCGGCGGGCAAGCGAGGCTGCCTTGATCCACTGAGAGGCGTCGCCACCGTCACATACGATGTTCCATTCCTGACCTTCAGTAGCGAGGAATTTGCCTACTTCACCTGCGCAACGGCCTGGATGTATGGGGACGCCTTCTGACGAGAGACCCTCGATCCAGGGTTTTGCCGCCATCTGAGC
Organism: uncultured Bacteriovoracaceae bacterium; assembly: GCA_964422755.1. GTDB lineage: Bacteria > Desulfobacterota > Desulfomonilia > UBA1062 > UBA1062 > DSAD01. Next base: position 754 of record CAYRCP010000118.1, read on the forward strand.
AACTTCGCCGGCTTTTTTGATCCAGGTCAGGTCTTCCTGCTTGCCGGTCTTTGCCTTGACTGCTTCCAGCAGCTGTTTGGCTACTGCACCTGCACTGCCGAAAATGCCGATTTCTGCCGGAGCATTATACCCGATTTTGGTTTTGTCGGCATGAACCTGGATGAATTTCACGTCATCTCTGAAGAGTGGTGCCTTGCCCTTGACAACCCTGTAGTCGAAATTGACCCCGAGGGCCAGTACGACATCGGCTGCCGGGAGGGCACCCATCATCCTGAACTGCGGGTTTTTGCTCTCATCGGCTACCAGGCCTCTGCTTGCTTCCTGTGCACCCACCGGGAGTTTGAGGTAGTCTGCGAGTTCCGGGATGGCTTCTTCGCCGTACTGGATGCAGTAGCGTGCGCCTGCACCGAGAAGAATGGCAGGGCTCTTGGCATTGATCAACATATCCGCTGCCTTGTCAATCAGTGTGGGATCACCGAACGCCTGTGCGTCGGTGCGATAGTTGACAGGGAAGTAGACATCATCTTCTTCAACGGTCCCCATGACAGTATCTGCAGCACATTCGATATAGACCGGGCCGGGGAATGCATCAAGGGCATGTCTGAAAGCCATGGATACATACTCGGGAATTCTCTCTGTGTGATAGCACTTGCGTGCCCATTTGGTGCAGTCTGCCATTACCTCAAGGGTAGGCATGTCCTGGAGCGGACCTGTTTCGTTTTCATTGACCGGGGATGCCCCGCCGATGTGGATTATCGGATTGCCGCTGTAAAGTGATTCCAGCATGGCACTTGTTGCGTCCGTGACACCTGGACCTGCGGTTGTAATGACTACACCAGGTTTTCCCGATGTCTGGGCATATGCGTCTGCTGCATAGGCTGCTGCACACTCATGCCTGAAATCGATGATCTCGATGCCTACCTCGCGCAACCCATAAAACATCGGCATGATGTGACCGCCGCATAAGGTGAAAACGCATTCGACACCTTCACTTTTCAAAGCCTTTGCTAACAATAATCCACCGTCTACTTTTGCCATTGTACTTCCTCCTATCGTTTAGTTGTTTATGTTGTCCGATGGACATGCCCCAGCGTAAAGGATGTGGCATGTCCGATACATCAATCCCCGCTGGGTAACAATCAGGCCTCCGGGGGGTACAAATCGTTGATAACAAAATCCAGCCCGAGTTCCTTCAGACGTGTCTTGGATGGTTTACCGTCGGTCTCCCAGCCGCGCACCTCATAGTATTCTTCGAGCATTGCTTCCATATTGGGGATCTTGCCCTCTACCGGACCGCCTTTGACCGAGGTCAGGAAACGCTCAGGCAGGATGTCGTCTGCACTGGTAACGCCGCGGCGGTTGTTGAATGCCCGCTGCAGATTGAAGATGCGTTCGCCAGCCTGGAGAACTTTCTTTCCGTCCCAGGGTTCACCGGTTGCAGTGGACAAGGCCTGGGCCATATGCGTAACTGACAGGGCAAAATTCGTGAACTGGCAGACGACTGCGGAATTGACGACGGTGCAGATGTCTTGAACGAGTTTAGTCATGAGCCCTTTGCCTTCGGTTTTATGGGGCGGCAGAACTTCCATGAGGCCACCTTCAGGGATTGGCTGATCATGCCAGGATCCTACATGGCCGTGCAAATGGCAGGCGCCGCGAGGTGAAGTGGCATAGGTAACCCCGGTTTCAAAGAAGGCACGTGGGTCGTGGTAGGGTATTTCCAGACCTTTGACATGCAGAGAGAACTCTTTTGCCGTGTCCCCCAGCTCTTCGGCAGCCTTACGGACTCCCAGTCCGAGGATCTTGCCGATATCTTCCTGGTTGGCGATCTTGTCGATCATGGCCAGGATGCCTTTTTCATTGCCCCAGGTCAGATCGATGCCGCCGGTGTCTTCCTTGGTGATGATGCCTTTTTCATAGGCCTCCATGGCAAAGGCAATGCTCGCCCCGACCGAGATGGTATCCATGCCGTATTCGTTGCATTTGAGGTTGGCATAGGCGATGGATTCAAGATTGTCATTGAGGCACATGGAACCGAAAGCAGCAACTGTTTCATATTCCGGTCCTTCGGCATGCATCTTGTAGTCGCCGTCCTTGATCTCCACGTGGCGGGCACAGTGAATCGGGCATGCGTGACACGGGTTGGGGTGCTTGACCAGGATAGTCTGGGCCATGGATATACCGCTTATCTTCATGTACCCGTCCCAGTCACCGATCTGCCAGTTCTTGGCGGGAATGTCTCCGCTCTCCCCTTGCCGTGCAAAGATGACACTGGTTCCGTAGGCAGGCAGGGCCTGGCCGACAACCGGATTATCCTGGATCTTCTTGGTTGATTGCTTGACGATCTCTTTCCACGCAGAGCTGTCGGCAAACTCAATGTTTTTGTCGCCGAAGATCACGAAGCCCTTGAGGTTTTTCGAGCCCATAACGGCTCCTGCTCCGCCACGGCCCACAGTCCTTTTTCTGTTGTTCATGATATTCGCCATGGGAAGCATTTTCTCACCGGCCTGGCCGATGAGCTGCATGCTGGCCTTGTCGTTGCCGCAATCCGCATACAGGGCTTCCATGGAATCTGACACGTTCTTGCCCCAGGCCTTGGAGGCATCTCTCAATTCAACATCATCATTATTGATATTAAGATAGACCGGAGTCTCAGATTTGCCCTCGATGATTACGATGTCATAACCGGCTTTTTTGAGATGGTAGGCGAGCTTGCCCGACGAAGTGGCATCGAGCCAGATTCCGGTCAATGGTGAAAGGCACGACAGATTGAATCTGCCGGATGTTGGATAGGCACCGCCATTCAACGGCCCTACTGAAAGACATATCTTGTTGTCTTTGCCTAAAGGATCGGCGTCAAAAGGGATTTCATCGTAAAGGTATCGTGTTGCAATGCCTGCGCCACCGATATATTCTCTGAAGTATTCTTCAGGTATATCCTCCGTTGTTATTTTCCGTGTGGTCAGGTTCACCCGTAATAATGTATTGGCGTAACCTTTCATACTGTTCACCTCCTGGTTTTTTAGTTGAGACTTAAACTTCGTATTCTTCCCCCATGGATTGAATATATTAATCCAATACAGCAAGATGCATGCCCAGACCGTTAAGGCGATTAGTTGTTTGAAAACATTGATAAAAAAGACTTAAAGGAGCATTTTAATTGCCGGATTGACGATATATAAACAACATATGCCTTCATAGCAACATGTAGCCGGGTGGTGAGTGAGTATCATGGAAAGGGGGTATCGCTGAGAGGGGGACATCAGTGATACCCCAAAGTATGCCACCGCTGATCAGGATTTTACCAGGTCGGCAATGTGTACGATGGTTCGTGCAACCTCCACCGCATCAAGGCCGGTGATGATGATGGCACCCTCTCTGGCAAAGCCGCCTTCGGTAAACAGGGCTGTGGGAAAATCACCATCGCCTGCGCTATCTTTAATGATCTCTGTGAAGGGCTTGTTTTCCGTGATGTTCAGTCGGTTGATGCTGATGCCGTCTTTTTTCATGATCTCGACTGTATCAGCCGAATACCTGATTTCCATCGACGCTCGACGTGAGGGATCCAGGTTCATCACGGTCAGCAGGATGAGCGCGGTGAACTTCGAGGCCCCCCAGGCAGGGTATGCCGCTGCGGTAATCTTGCCGAAGACCTCGGTGAGCCGGCCCGGGATTCCCGCTACTTCCTCGATCCCGGAGGCATGTTGCAATGCCATCACCGGGTTGCTCCTGATTTCGGGCAGCAGGACATGTACCTTTGGGGAGTCTGCAAGAATCCTGACTGCTTCAACCAATTGGCCCAGGACGTAATACTTATCGTTTCGTTTGCATTCCATACGATACTCCTTGTGCTGGTTTGTGTTGAGGTATGGTAAGGTCGGACACTGACAGGGCAATCTTTCCTATGATTACCCCATCAGTATCCATCTGGCTGATTCTTTTGTACTTTTATCGATTGTTATCTTTGATGCGTGAGTCTTGTATCACTATATCTATGGTTTAAGTTGTTGCCTCTGCTGCGGCCGTTTCAGCCGGCTGTGTCGCCTCGGTTCCATGAATCAGTGCATACTCGCGGCTTCCGCCGAATCTGATGCCGATCCATGCGCCAAAGATGACACTGAATATCACGACGACCTCTTTCAGCAGGATTGCAACTGGAAGACTAAAGCTGTGCACGCCTGTTATCAAAAATACCGCTGCTGAGAACAGGGCTACAAGCAGTGCCATGGCGAATATCTGACCGGTTGCCGCCCATCCGGAAATTCCCTTGAGTCCTTTGGCGTCACACCTTCCCAAGTGCACTTCTCCGCGGACCTGGGTATGGGAAAAGAGCCACTGCAGCAAGGCCAGGATGAGTGCCGTGAAAAAGAAGTCGCCAACCATCGCCTCGGTGGGAATATCGGTCATGCCCCTCTTGAGCGCCTCCATGGGATACCCCTTGTTGGCAATACAGGCATTGATGAAGCCCTGCAGCAGGATAAAGGGCAATGCATGCTCCACGAGCAGATAGGTGCTCATGGGGATCGGCGTGGCAAGCTTGGGCTTTTTCAGTGCCGCGGCAAAGGAGATGATGTCGCGCGGCAGGAATCGCTTGATCAGTGCTGTTGTTGTTATGACGACAGCGATATAAGCGATTATACCGGTAACGGTGGGGCCTGGTTGCCAGCCGATAAGAACGAGGCTGAAGTATACCAGGAGCATCAAACCGACGCCATATGCCAACGCCCGGGGGATAATGAGTGCCCAGCCGTTGATCAGCGGGCCGGATGCGAGGCTTGGTTCATTGTTTTTGAACTCCCACTTGCCATGCAGGAGATCTGCCCTGGTCTGATGAATCGGCATGAAGATTTGCATGATGCTGAAAAATGGAATGGTGCAGGCGATGAAGCCCAGCACGGTACTCATGCCGTCATACTTGGTGTGTTGTGCCACAAAGGTAAGCAGTACAGCCAATGCCATGACAATAATCATGGCAATGGCATTCCCTACGATTTGTGCCCCCACGGTTTCTTTGAGACCGTGTTTCTCTTTTGTTCCCTTTTTGCCCATCTATTCTCCTCCTGTTGCTGAATTTGAATACCTTGGTATGGAAGGCAAAACGCAAGACATGTGCCAATCCTGATGCGAGTATAACTATCTGGAAACAAATATGAAAATAATACATCTTGTCAGAATAAAATAATGATTGGTGGCATATTGACTGGAGGTGACGGTATAGTAACAATGAAAGAATGGGGTTTTAGGGATAGTGACGCAAAAGGCCGGGACTGACAGTTCAAGGTGGCCTGAAAGAAGACTGCAGCGCTGTGAGCGTTGATGAAGAAAGGTATAAGCCCTCCCCGTTTTGAGGGGAGGGCCGTGATGTCTGTCAGTTGACCATGTGGTTCCGGAAGGCATACATGATCAGGTGTGCATTATTGCTGATCTTCAATTTTTCGAAGATCCTGCATTTGTAGGTGCTGATGGTCTTGACGCTCAGCGAGAGGTCTTTGCTGATTTCCGTTA
>CAYRCP010000119.1:0-6084 GCA_964422755.1 uncultured Bacteriovoracaceae bacterium
CAGTGGTAACAGGTATGAGATTTTTTGAAGTGTTTCCTGATCAATTTTTCGGCAGACTCTCCTGCCCCCATTTTTTCCTGAACGATGAACTGTCGCTTTTGGTACATGTTTCTCAGCTCCATGATCATGGTACCTGACCGCTCAATAGATTCGGCCGGGAATGCCATCCCCCCCGCAGCCCTTATGGCTATGGCCCGGATATTTTTCCCGGCAATTCTGCTGCCCAGTGAAGACTTGTCCAGGCTGCCCCACAGCCCGGTTGAAAGGCATGCGTGTGCACAGCCTTTATCCGCAGCTTCTCCGGTGATCAGGATAGCCTCAGGACAGTTTTTGCCCCTGGACATCAAGGTGTTTTCCCTGGTCGAGAGATCACCACGAAGGTCGTCGCCGGGAGTCAGTCTGATAGTCCCGTCCATGAGTTCAAGGATTACCGGGGTGGCTGCTCTGCCAATAATCACCAGGAAATCAATTCCGGAAAATTTCAGCTGGGGGCCGGTATTGAGCATGAAGGGAACATGGGTTATTTCCCGATCAGGAGAAGAAAAACTGGCCGTCATCAGGCAGGATGCCGGGGCAAAACTTCCGGTAAGCGGGCCGGTTCCGAAAACCAGCGGGTCATCTCCGACATAGCGCCGGCAGAGCTCACGACTGATCTGAACTCCGCCAAAATGCTCATCCAGCAGTTCGGCGGGAAGCGCAATGGTCTCGATCGATGAATCATCGAGATTCACCAGCGCCATCTTCGCATTGTAAAAAGAGGCTATGTGTAGGTCCATGCTTTGACTTCTCCTGGAATGGTTTTCTGCCACCGAAACCGGATCTTTGCCGAGCTGTACGGACAGGTGTCGACACAGCGCATGCAGAGAATACACTCGTCCATGGGGATCTTCGGTGCAATCCCTTCCCTGAGGGCTTCCCGGTCAATGATGCCCATGGGACAGATGTCGGCGCACTGCATGCAGGAAAATTTCTTGCACTGCTGGGCGCCGATAACAATCTTGATCAGACCGATTTTTGCTGCCAGGGCGAGCACGGCCCCGACCGGACAGAAGTAGCGGCACCACGACCTGCGCTGACCCAGCTCGAGGCTGGCAAGAGCCGGGACAATGGCCAGTTCGGCGCCGCGAAACACCTCGGATACGCCGTATGACCGGCAGAGACTCCCGATGGGGCAAATCGCACAGAAGGGCTGGAATCCGAGCCCGGCAGCACCGCCGACTGCTCCGGCAAGGATGCCGTACTTGATCATTCGGCTTTTGATAAATTTGGGAAGGCCGAACTTGGGGACAACTTTGCCCACCAGGTCAAGGATAAATCCGAACGGGCAGATCCATCCGCAGAATGCCCTGCCCAGAAGAACAGTCAGCAAAATCAGCACCAGGGCTGCCCCTGCACTGGTGAGCACAATGTGTTTTGTGGCTGCGATATTCTGCAGCATGCCGACGGGGCAGGCAAGGGAGACCACGCCGGCAGTGAAGTAGCAGAACGTCCCGACGAGGACTACTACCAGGAGGAGGAAAGACAGCAATTGCACGGGCCAGCGAAGATATTTGATCCATCCTACCCGCTTGCCGCGGTAAAAGTGCAGTGCATCCTCGGGGCAGTATTTTACACACAGGGGGTCGCCCTCGCAGAGGTCGCATTTCCTGATCTTCCCGGTTTTCGGCTCGATGAGCGGGGCTGATTCCGGGCAGGCCAGCGTGCAGATCCCGCATTCGACACAGAATCGGTTTCTGATACGCACGATACCGTCATCGCCCTTGTCGATGGCCCGGGTCGGACACGCTTCCATGCACAAAGGCTCCCTGCAGTGCAGGCACAGGACCGCAAAATTCTTGCCTGCCTCCTCGCTGCGCAGGACCTTTATGCTTGAAGACGCTGGTGCCACCATGTCTACATTGCGGTTGGAGCAGACCATCTCGCAGGTTGAACACCCGGTACACTTTGCAGGGTTGAACACTATGACAGGAGGACGCCTGGGCAGTTTCTTTTTTGGCTCAAGAGGTCGCAGTTTTTTGATATCAATATAGTCAGCTTGTTTTTGAGCGGTTTCAGGCATTGTGCTCCCCTTTCTCATGCATTCCTTGACAGGTATACCCTGCGCCTGCAGGCAGGACACATATCCAGATACCCTTTGGGTTCATCGCCCAGGCGCTCGGAAATGAAATCCTTGACATGCAACGGAACATATTCTTCGCCGCAGCATACGCAGGTTCGAACATTTTCGACTGTGCCCTTGCGGATTGCCAGTTGCCGCAGCCCCCTGATAAGATCCCGGTCGCTCACCCCTGCCGGGCAGACATCGGTGCCGGCATTGCACTCGGTACAGTACCAGATAAACTCGTCTGCGAGGATATCTTCGCCCATGATCACCTTCTTGATCAGCCCGCGCGGTGACATCTCGATGGAAAAATCAGGATACATCTGGGCCATGGGGCACACCGCTACACAGCGGCCGCACTCCACACAGGCATAAGCCCCGCAAGCCTCCATGATTTCAAGTATCTCACGTGAATTCTTCATCTCATTCCTTTTCCATACGAACGGCGCACGCCTTGAATTCGGGTATCTTTGAGATCGGGTCGAGTTCTTCGATGGTCAGCGCGTTGGCAGGGGCCTCGGCAAAGTGGAACGGCGCAAAGATCGAGCCCTTCCTGACCCGTGTGGTTATCCTGGCATAAGTGCTGATGCTGCCGCGGCGTGTGCTCAACCTGACGGCGTCCCCTTCGCTGATACCCAGATTGCGGGCATCGAGGGGATTGATCTCCACAAAGGGTTTATCCTGCTCCCGGTTGAGAAAATCCGAGTGCCTGGTCATGGTGCCGGTGTGGTAGTGTGAAAACATACGGCCCGTAATAAGCGTATACGGGTAGACCTCGTCGGGCATCTCTTTTGGCGGTGTGTATCCGGGAACGACGAAAAGCCCCTTGCCGCGGGAGAATTTCCCTTCATGAAGATAGCGGGTGCCGGGGTGGTCATTATCCGGACAGGGCCATTGCAGCCCGGTACTTCCCAGCCTGTTAAAGTGCACGCCGGCCATAATCGGGGTTAATCCGGCCATTTCATCCATTACCTCGCCCTGGTCGGCATAGGAAAAATCAAGCCCCAGTGCTGTGCCCAGCATACACAGTATCGTGAAGTCGTCTTTTGCATTGCCGGGCGGGTCTACCGCCTTTCGCAGCAGCTGTATCCTGCGTTCGGTATTGGTGAATGTCCCGGTCTTTTCGGCATAGCACGAACCCGGCAGGACCAGGTCGGCAAGTTTTGCGGTCTCGGTCAGGAAGATGTCCTGAACGATGAGAAAGTCGAGCCTGGGAAGCGATTCCAGGACATGGCCCTGGTTCGGATCGGACAGGACAGGATTTTCGGCCATGATGTACAGGGCGTGTATCTTTTCTCCGGCCGAACCGATGATCTCGGTGACGGTCATGCCCGGGGTTGGTGAGAGTTCCCTGCCCCAGGCATCCTCGAATTTCCTGAGCATGTCTGCATCCGCCACACTCTGGTATCCCGGATAGACATTGGGCAGGGCCCCGACATCGCAGGCGCCCTGGACATTGTTCTGCCCCCGAAGCGGGCAGATGCCCGAGTGCGGTTTGCCCACGTGACCGCACAGCATGGCCAGGTTGCAAAGCGCAAATACGTTCGCGGTTCCGCAGGCATGCTGGGTAATCCCCATGCAGAATACGATCGAGGCCTCTTTTGACCGGGCGTATATATCGGCAACCCTGGCGATCTCGTCGACGGCGATACCGGACTCCTCAGATGCCTGTTCAATGCTCCACCCCGAGAGGTAGTCGTTCATTTCGTCAAAGGCCTCGGTACGCTCATTGATATAATCCCGGGCCTCCATGCCGTTGTCGAGGATGTAGCGCATAATTCCGTTGATCAGCGGGATATCGGTTCCGGACCTGATCTGCAGGTGGATGTCTGCGTTTGATGCTACCTCGGTCCTGCGCGGATCGACCACGACCAGGGTTGCCCCGTTGTCCTTTGCCTTGTAGATCTCACCCATGATGATCGGGTGGGTCTCCGCAGCATTGGAACCGAATATGATGATGCTGTCCGCCCCGGTAAAATCATTGATGGAATTCGTCATGGCGCCGCTTCCCAAGGCCTTGGACATGGCGGCGGCAGTAGGGCCGTGACACAGCCTGGCGCAGTGATCGACATTGTTGGTCTTGAAACCCGCCCGGATCAATTTCTGGAACAGGTAGTTCTCTTCATTGGTGCACTTGGCCGAACTCAGACCAGCCACGGCATCCGGCCCGTAGGTATCGGCCGCCTGCCTGAGCTTTTGTGCGGCAAGTTCGATTGCCTCGTCCCATGATATTTCAACAAACTCCCCGTTTTTTTTGAGCAGGGGCTGGGTGAGCCGATCGGGATGATGGATGAATTCATGGGCAGCCCAGCCTTTGATGCACAGGGTTCCCTTGGCCACGGGATGTTTCCTGTCTGGCAGGGTACGTACAACCTTGCCGTCACAGACCTGCAGGATAAAGCCGCACCCGGTTCCGCAATAGGGACAGATAGTCTTTACAAAATCAAGTTTCATGGTCCACCTTCAATGAATCCAGCCATCCGGGTTCCTCAAGGGGTGAGCATGGCTCGACAGTAAGGTCGCTCAGCATCGGAGAGATGCGTTGCGGATCGGTTCCGGCCTCATATCCGTAATCTTTTGACAGGGTTTCACGCATGGCAACCTGCAGAAGCATCAGGGGGATATTGACCGGGCAGGCATCCGTGCAACCGCCGCAGGCCACGCACGTATCAGACAGGTGAAACGCCCGGATCAAATGGTACGAAATCATGTCTGCAGGGATTTCGCCGCGCCTGACCCATAGATCGTCTTCGAGTTTGCAGGGTTCGCACACACAGATCGGGCATGAATTCCGGCACCCGTAGCACTTGATGCACCGGCTCAGCTCAGCTGTCCAGCGCTGCATCCGGCGTACAGGATCGCCGCTTATAAACTCGCGGACCTTTTCGTCTTCAAAGAGGTCGATTCCATCGACTTTTTCCCCCAGCTCAACCTTTTGGGGATAGGGTTTTGTGCACAGACACGACCGGGCCTGTTCAGCGCTGCAGGCCATGCCGATGATATACAGACGTTTTATATCGACCTGATTGCGTTTGGCCAGCTCGATGACAGCCCGTTCATCGCACCCCCGGCAGATGAGTCCGAGCCTGTAGCCGGCCGGGGCTGAGCGCAGGATATTCATGGCAAGCTTTGCAAAGAGCCACTTGGGCTCAACTTCGAGCATGCCGGTCTCACCGGGATCCTCGAATACGAACGGGTAGGGCTCATCTTCTACCCTTGCCAATCCCAGTACCCCGTCTGCGAGGCCTTGTTCCAGGATATCCCTGACCTTGAGCTGTGCCTGTTCTTTTACACTCACGCATTACTCCTTGAGACTCGTTTTGGTAAATGAACGTGCCCACGCCGAAATGGGGGGAAGACCCTCCAGCCGGTGGTAGAATTTCCGAATGACATCTGCATACTGATGGTATTCATGAGCAGTACCAAAGCTGGTGAGCATGCGGCGGGAATCTATCCCCACCGTATCGAGCAGAGGCCTGAGCAGTTCCAGCCGTTTGGCACTGCGGTGGTTGGCGTTATTGTAACGGCACCCGCCCAGGTGGCACCCCATGACGGCTACCCCGTCAATACCGGCAGAAAACGCCCTGATGATCGCATCTGCCTCGACCCGAGAGGCACACTCGACCGGTATAATCCTGAACTGCGGCGGGAGCTGGACCTTGTTTTTCCCGGCTGCATCAGCGCCGATGAGCGCACACCACCTGCAGGCGAATACGATTACCTTTGGAGCAGCTTTGGGCTCTGCAGCCCCGAAATTGTCACTGAGTATAATATCTTGTTCCATAGAGTACCTTCTCTCAAGAAAAAGCAGCCTTGAGCATTTCGTCTACCAGCGTTGCATTGTGCTCCGGCAGCTGGATCGAACCGTTGGGGCATACGGAAACACAGCATCCGCACCCGGTACAGCGCAACTGGTTTACCGTGCTTTTGTAGGCGTTCTGGTCGAGTTCGAGGCTGCAGGCATCATAGGGGCAGATGGCCAC
>CAYRCP010000120.1:0-6063 GCA_964422755.1 uncultured Bacteriovoracaceae bacterium
TCATCGTCCGGCTCTATCACATCACCGGTGCCGGAGAGCAGGAAGGTCTTTGAGCTGTCGGCAACGATCATGAGTGCCTCGAGTTTCCTCAGGACCCGGTCGGTCCGCCAGTCCTTGCCCATCTCCACTGCTGCGCGGGTGAGATTGCCCCGGTATTCTTTGAGCTTCCCCTCAAAGCGTTCAAAGAGGGTAAAGGCATCTGATGTCGATCCTGCAAAACCTGCGAGGACTCGATCTTCATGGAGTTTTCTCACCTTGCGGGCCTTGGCCTTGAGCACGACATTGTTCATGGTTACCTGCCCGTCACTTGCAATCACCACGTTGCCTTCTTTGCGCACACACAATATGGTCGTTCCTCGTATCTCCATCATACCTCCTTTGCCTTAGGATGAGCCTTATCATATACATCCATTAATTTGTCTAGGGTTAAATGCGTATACCGCTGCGTCGTGGACAGGCTTTCATGGCCGAGCATTTCCTGAATGGATCGCAGATCGGCACCGGCATCGAGCAGGTGGGTTGCAAACGTATGTCGTATGACATGAGGACTGATATGCCGCCTGAGACCGAGTGTTTCGGACCATTTATACACGACCCTGCGTATACTCCTGGTCATGAGCCTGTTTCCCCTCGTGTTTAAAAAGAGCGGTTGAGGGCAGTATATGGGATCTTCAACACCTCTGCTGATCAGGTAAGCCGTGATAGCGTCAAGGGCGCGCGCGCCCACAGGGATTCTCCTCTGTTTCGAGCCCTTGCCGGTCACCAGGACAAATCCTGATTTCACATCGACATCCATGCAGTTCATGGTCTCCACTTCACCTACCCTGATCCCTGTGGAGTAGAGGAGTTCCAGGATCGCCCGGTCTCTCAGGTCCGTCGTACCCTCGATCAGATCGATTATTTCTTCCGGGGTCAAGAATCCCGGCAGGTCCTCTTTCTTTTTTAGAGACCTCACCGGGGAAAAGGGATTGAGCTTGAGGTCTGACCGGGTCATGACAAAGTCGAAAAAACCCCGCAGAGAGCTCAATTTACGGTTGATGCTGGACCGGTCATAATGATTATGAAGATTGAGCATGTATGCCCGCACAACGCCTCGATCGGGGATATCAACCCCTTTTTCATCGAGGAAGGCGAGCAGATGTGTGATGTCAGCCAGGTATGCCCGGTAGGTCTCCGGGGAAAGCCCTTTTTGATCCATGAGATACATTTTATATCGATTCACAAATGAATCGAGCCACCTGTCCATAGGGGAAACTTACACCGATGAGTAGTCTTAATCAAGGGGTATGAGACAGGATAAAATGAGTAGTGATTCATTCTTGCCTTAGCCTACCTATTGTGGAATAGTAGGATAAATTCCAGCTTGGTACAAATTAAGTCTGACAAGGAGGCATTATGTCGAATGCAGTTATAGTGAGTGGAGCAAGGACAGCAGTAGGTTCTTTTGGCGGTTCTCTGAAAACAGTTCCTGCAAAAGATCTCGGGGCATTGGTGATTCGGGAGACGCTGCTGAAGTGTGGTCTCAGACCTGAGATGCCTGCATATGCAAGAGATGAGGCACCGGACCCCTTTAAAGACGTAACCCTGTCGCCTATCGAAGAAAAGTATTACGACTGGGAAGACTCGCTTATTAAGATCCCGGTCGATGAAGTGATAATGGGCAATGTTGTCCAGGCCGGCCAGGGACAGAATTCTGCGCGCCAGGCCATGATCCGGGCAGGGCTGCCCAAGGAGACAACCGCCATTACCGTCAACAAGATATGCGCATCCGGGATGAAGGCCCTTGCCCTGGCTGCTTGTACCATTAAGGCCGGCGACAATGATATTGTTATTGCCGGCGGCATGGAGAATATGAGCGATGCCCCCATTGCCCTGCCAAACGCCAGGTGGGGCCACAGGATGGACATGCCTTTTGGCAAGACCACCGACCTCATGGTTTTTGATGGTCTCTACGAGATTTTTTATGGTTATCATATGGGCATCACGGCAGAAAACATTGCGGAGAAATATGGTCTTACCAGGGAAGAACAGGATCAGATCGCCTATGAGAGCCATATGCGCGCCAGGGCAGCCATCAGTTCAGGGGTACTCAAAGACGAGATCGTTCCGGTCATCATCCCTCAGAGAAGAGGCGATCCCATCATATTCGATACCGATGAACGCCCAATGGATACCACGCTGGAAAAGATGGCAAAGCTTAAGACCGCCTTCAAAAAAGACGGGACCGTCACCGCCGGGAATGCATCGGGAATTAACGATGCCGCGGCTGCGTGCCTGGTCATGAACGAAGACAAGGCCAAAGAGCTCGGGCTTACCCCCCTGGTCAGGATAAAGGCATATGCATCAGGCGGTGTGGATCCTGCGTACATGGGTCTCGGCCCTATCCCCGCGGTGAGAAAACTCCTGAGAATCACCGGCACATCCATCAAGGATTACGGTCTTTTTGAACTGAACGAGGCCTTCGGATCCCAGGCCATAGCATGTATACGGGAACTCGGTATCGATCCGGCAATTACAAATGTCAACGGCTCGGGTATCTCCATAGGCCATCCTATCGGCTGCACCGGGGCACGTATCGTGATTGCCCTGGCAAACGAGATGAAACGCCGCGGCGTTGAGCTTGGCCTTGCATCGCTGTGTATCGGCGGCGGCCAGGGCATGGCAATGGCAATCGAGGTGATCTAGAAGAGGTACTTTAAAAGGTATACAACAAAGATTCGAACCTGAATGTACCCGAAGGAATCCTTGCTTTTTTTTAAAGCGGGGATTCCTTCTTTTCTGCACATAAAAAAACCGTAACCGGGCAGGTAGATAGGTGCCTGTGCTAAAGACTGAAGCCTGTTAGGCGCTTTGTTGTAAAATTCTTGCAAAAATGGCAAAAGAATTTATTACCATATTGGCAACTATCTGGAGATACGGTATTTTTGCAGTATTGTACCTTGAGAAAAGAAAAACTCGCGCGAGAATGAATTATTCTTGAACAACCCCCAGCACATAACGGCTATTTCGCCTGCGATTTTGATGTCGCATAGGCTATGCATCATCTTTTTTCGAATTCACCTTTTCAAATCTTCTTGGTTCCGGCTTGTCCGGGTTAGGAATATGGCACACATTGAAGCCATGCTTGATGTGAGGATTTGCTGTATCTTCGTTAAAGCGCGGTAAAACGTAATTTCCAGGCTGCTTCAGTCTTAAGCCTAACCGGCATGGCCGGCTGGCCACAACGAAGGATGAAAATGTGTCGAATTTGCTCAAGTTACCTATCTGAATGTTTTGAGGTTTTTTTATTCTGGATTCTGAATTCCGGATAATGGATTCTATCTTCATATAAAACAGTTTCAGCCTGACTGCGTGAGGAGTTATAAAAAAACCTTCGACCTGTCGCCGAAGGTTCCTCGTTACAATTGGGGTATGCCCCCCTAATGAAAGGGGGGCATGGGGTATAGGTTATTCCTGATGTCTCGCGCGTGACACCTGGAACAAAACTATCAAAAGAGTAAGCACTGCGATACTAACTGCGCCATGGGCATTTCTCGTGCTCTCGATCATGCATCCTCCGCCGCCACCTCCGGATTCACCCGATGCAGTGCCTGGTTGTGCAGCACTTGCTACGGTTGTGGATTTGGATGACGCATCGAAGCTCTCTTCTGCAGAGAGTGCATTATAGGCATTGACACACCCGCCGCTCATGAGAAGATCCTGCGTGTAGCTGCCATCCATGACCGTGGTATCGAGCAGGGCATTTCTCACGCCAATATAGCTCAGATCTGCGGTTTGAGAGATCACCATGGCGGCCACGCCGGTGACAAAGGGTGTTGCAAACGAGGTGCCCGAAACCCAGCTTGAATAGCCCCCCGGAATCGTAGTTGAAAGGCCATCGCCCGGTGCAGCGATATCAACACTTTCTTCGCCGTAGTTCGAGAAGCTCGCAAGGTCACCGTAGCGATTCATGGCAGCCACTGCAATGACATTGTCGTACGGATAATTCGACGGATAATGGTCGTTGAAGTCGTTGTCCTGGCTTTTATTGCCTGCCGATGCGATAAACAGCACGCCGTGATCACGTGCATACTGGATCGCCTCTCCTAAAGAGACAGAGTAGGAGTAAAAGCCCCAGCTCGCATTGATGATGTCGGCTCCGTGATCAACGGCATAGTAAATGGCATTGATTGCATCGGAAAGGGTCCCGGTGGTTTTCCCGTCGTTGTTTTTCATGAATTTCAGCGGCATGATTGCGATATCGATATTCCACGCAACTCCCGCGATCCCTGCATTGTTATTGCCCAGTGCGCCGAGAATACCACAGACCTTGGTTCCATGACCTGTGTCATCCTCAGGGGTGGTGTCGTTGTTTGCAAAGTCATACCCGGTAATGATCTTGTCCACCAGTTCCGGATGATCGAGATCAACCCCTGAGTCGATCACGGCAACCACAACCTGACGGCCGGGCCCGGTAACATCAATAGCTTCCCATGCCTGAATGACCTGGGTATCTTCCCACTCGGTCTCGTTGTAAGGCCAGTCATTCGGCACAGCTTCGGCTTCTATCATAAAGTTGGGTTCTGCGTATTCGATTCCCTCGTTATCGGAAAGCTCTTGTATGGCTTCCCCGGCGTCATCTACAGCAATGGTCATTGCCCGGTTGTCATCTCCGGTAACCATTGAACTGCTCATGGAGTGGTTTGCCTTGAATTTTACGATGACTTCATCCGATTTGTACTCTGCGGAAAAAACGGGAGAACTGATAAGCCCAAGCACCAAACATCCAAATAATATTGCATTTATACCTTTCACCCTATACCCCCCAAGATCTTTACGATCTAAGGGCTATAAGGCAATCCGCATGCCAAATATATGACGTTGCTGTGAAAGCAAATAAAAACAATAAAAACATATATATACATAATATACACGAATAAATGACTGTTTTATGACGATTACGCTGGTTACCTGCTTGTAACCCTGGTTACAATGGATTGTAATCCGGTTGTAACCGTTCAGGTGGATAGGTGCACTGAAAGAAATGCCCTTGGGGTGCTGAAGGCTTATAGGGAAACGACGAATAACACTTTGTAACAGTGCAACTAGCCTGAGTATACTGCCACCCCTAAGGCCTATCGGGTTGAGGGAGAATTAGTCTGTATCCTTTCATGTATCAGCCTTCAGGCTGCGGAATGTAAAGGATGCCGGATTTTATTGCCCCGTTGTTTGTGGAAGATTCCGCCGGTTTTGCGGGGCTGCGGGGTAGTTCATTTCATGCTCCGAGGGTAACCCTGCTATTATAGGAGATGCTTAACCGGTGGTAGTCATCGGATGAAAGGTCTTGCGGTCGCCTGCTCAGATCGATCTGTGCCTCCCCGGCAATATCCTGCAGGAGATCTTTGTCCATGTGCACGAGAGGCAGCAGCGAATTTTTGAGCATCTTCCTCCTCTGAGCAAAGGCCTGGAACACCACCTTTTTAAAAACCGGTGCAGGGGCTTGATCGATGACGATTTTTCTGGGAAGGAGCTTGATTACCTGAGAAGTGACCTTTGGTGCGGGAATAAAATTATTCGGCCCCACAATGAAGCCCGGTACGGCATCAAAGGCAGACGAGACCAGGACCGAAAGGGCGGAATACTCCTTTTCTCCGGTGAGGGAGCAGATTCTCTCGGCTACCTCCTTTTGTACCATAACGACCACCGTTGAGAGCTTACCGGCATAATCCGTAAGGCGGATAATCAATTGTGAGGCGATATTGTACGGAAGGTTTGCAACGATCTTGGTCCCTTTTGGGATCAGGGCGGAGAGATCGCATTCGAGAATATCTCCGTGAATGAGGGTGACACCCTGTTGCCCCGCAAACTCCGCGGTGAGCTTCTCAAAGAGGAAATCGTCTTTTTCCACGGCAGTGACCTTAGAGGCGCTGCGTACAAGAATCCTGGTGAGAATTCCCCTGCCCGGACCGATTTCGAGGATATGATCGTCGGGCACAGGATTGGCAAAGGAGGTGATTTTTTCCGCGATACCGACATTTTGTAGAAAGTTTTGACCGAGTGACCTCTTTGCTCTCATTCTTGTGT
>CAYRCP010000121.1:0-6013 GCA_964422755.1 uncultured Bacteriovoracaceae bacterium
CTGATCAGGGTCTGGTAAGGAGCGCATGAGATGTCAAGGATAGGAAAAATGCCCATTCCCATTCCAGATGGGGTCACGGTTAAGATTGATGAAGATAATATCCTGGTAAAAGGGCCCAAAGGCGAATTACGCAAAAAACGCGTAGGCAACATCGACTACAAGGAAGAAGATAAAGTCCTTACCCTTGTTACCCTCGATGATGCACGACAGACAGGCGCCTTTCACGGACTTATGCGATCACTGGTAAATAATATGGTAATCGGCGTTACCGAAGGCTTCACCAAGAAGCTCCGGATCGTCGGTGTGGGATACCGGGGCGAAAGCAAAGGAAAAACGCTTGTATTGAATGTGGGATACTCCCATCCGGTGGATTTTCCTCTTCCCGATGGTATTACCGCTGAGGTATCAAAAGATGGGTACATTGATCTGTTTGGTATTGACAAGGAACTTATCGGTGATGTTGCTGCCAGAATCCGGAAGGTCAGGAAGCCCGATTCATATAAGGGCAAGGGAATCCGCTATGCGGATGAGGTCGTACGGCTCAAACCCGGAAAAAGTGCAGCAAAGGGTTAGGAAAGTAGCATAGTAAGGAGACGCAGAGGTGGGAAAGAAGACTACCAAAGAAGCTCGTCTGTACAGAAGGTTACGAATTCGCAAGATCATTAAGGGGACACCGGAGAGACTTCGGTTGAGCGTGTACAGGGGCAATAAAAATATCTATACCCAGATTATTGATGATTTGCAGGGGGTCACACTTGTTTCAGCCTCCAGTTTGAGCCCTGAGATTCGTGGCAAGGTAAAAGGCTTTACCGTTGAAACCGCAAAAGAGGTTGGTGGACTCCTTGCCCTGAAGGCAAAGGAAAAGGGTATCGAAAAGGTTGTCCTCGATAGAGGCGGCTATAAATACCACGGTAAGGTAAAGGCGTTATCAGAAGCTGCAAGAGCCGGGGGGCTGAAGTTTTAAACAAGGAGATGAGAGTTGGCTAGGCAAGATAACTTTGAAGAGAAAGATCAGTTAATTGATAAAGTCGTTTTCATTAACCGCGTTGCCAAGGTCGTCAAAGGCGGAAAGCGCTTTCGATTTAGTGCGTTGATTGTAATCGGTGATGGCAACGGCAAGGTAGGTCATGGCATAGGGAAGGCCAAAGAAGTGGCAATAAGCATTCGTAAGGGCGTTGATGTGGCAAAGAAGTCCATGGTGGACGTAGCCATTGTAGACGGCACGGTGCCTCATGCTATGGTCGGAGAGTTCGGTTCTTCAAAGGTTGTCTTGAAACCAGCTGCCCCCGGTACAGGTATCATTGCCGGTAATGCCGTACGAGCAGTCATGGAGGCGGCAGGATTTCATAATGTCGTAGCCAAGACATTGGGGTCAAGAAACCATAATAATGTTATTCGAGCTACGTTCGATGCCTTATTACGTATGGAGACCAGGGAACATGTCGAGGCAAAAAGAGGCATCACACTCGAACACGTGTGAGAGGCATAATAAAAGAGGGGTTTCAAGGTGGCTGGAAAAATTAAGGTGACTTTAAATCGATCAGTTATAGGATCCACTGAGGATCAGAAAAATATAGTACAGGCCCTCGGGCTGAAGAGACGTGGGAGAACACGTATATTGCCGGACAATGATTCAACAAGAGGCGCAATACGCAAGATTTCTCACCTGTTAGTGTGGGAGGAGATATAGCTATGCTTGATCTGTCCAATCTGAAACCGGCCCCGGGATCGAAGAAGAAAGCAAAACGCGTCGGCAGGGGTAATGCATCCGGTACAGGTACAACAGCTGGAAGAGGCACAAAAGGGCAGAATTCCAGATCAGGCGGTGGGGTTCCCCCCTGGTTTGAAGGTGGGCAGATGCCCATCTATCGGAGATTGCCCAAGAGAGGGTTCAAAAATCGTTTCCGCAAGGAATATGTTATCGTCAATATCAGCGATTTAGCTGGTTTTGAGTCAGGCAGCGTCATTGACAGACAGGCCTTAAAAGAAAAAGGCAAGATACCGTCATTAGATGTTGCCGTGAAACTGCTGGCAAATGGTGAAATCGAAATTCCCCTTACCATAAAGCTTGATAAGGCTTCAGGTAGTGCAGTGGAAAAGATTGAAAAAGCCGGTGGTTCGTTTAATGCTTTATAAGGGGATATAAGTGGCATACGGATTTGACAATATCGGCAAGGTTCCTGAATTACAGAAGCGTATTGTATTCACCCTGTTTATGCTGTTCGTCTACAGGATTGGTATCCATATACCAACCCCGGGAATAGACTCCGCTATCATGACTGAATGGTTTGAACAACAGCAGGGAACCCTGCTCGGTATGTTCGACATGTTTGCAGGCGGAGGTCTGCGAAGCCTGTCAATCTTTGCCCTGGGAATCATGCCCTATATCAGTGCATCCATCATTGTACAGCTTCTCGGCATGGTACACCCGACTTTTGAACAACTTCAGAAAGAAGGTGCTGCAGGCCGACATAAGCTTACCCAGTACACACGGTACGGCACCGTGGTGCTCTGTCTGGTGCAGAGCTACTTCATGGCCTTTGGTGTGGAACAGATGACCGGTCTGGGTGGAGAGGCCGTAGTGCTGACTCCCGGCTGGGGGTTCCGGCTTACCGCCATGATTACCATGACCACCGGGACCTGTTTCCTCATGTGGCTCGGTGAACAGATCACGGAACGTGGAATCGGCAACGGTATTTCTCTCATCATATTTGCCGGCATCGTAGCGAACATGCCTATTGCCATCTATAACAGTGTACGCCTTACCAGGACTGGCGAACTGCCGATCTTCTTACTCCTGATACTCGGCGTATTCATGATTGCCATCCTTGCAGGCATCGTATTTATGGAAACCGCTCAACGCCGCGTTCCAATACAATATCCCAAGCAGATTCGCGGTCGGAAGGTGTATGGCGGACAGAGTACGCATCTGCCGCTGAAGATCAATGT
This sequence comes from uncultured Bacteriovoracaceae bacterium, assembly GCA_964422755.1. GTDB lineage: Bacteria > Desulfobacterota > Desulfomonilia > UBA1062 > UBA1062 > DSAD01. Next base: position 2,950 of record CAYRCP010000121.1, read on the forward strand.
ATCAGGGGTTATTCCTCCGATATTCGCGTCTTCCATCATTGTATTTCCGGCCACTATTGCACAGTTTTTCCCCGATGTCGGGTTCATGAAAATTATCGCAGATACCATGAATCCCGGGGGCATTGTGTATAATCTTATTTACATAATAGCTATTGTATTTTTTACCTATTTTTATACTGCTGTTGTTTTCAACCCCGTTGATGTTGCAGAGAACCTGAAAAAGCATGGTGGATACGTACCCGGCATCAGACCGGGAAAGGCAACCTCGGAGTATCTCGACAAGGTGCTTTCGAGACTTACCTTTGTCGGTGCAATTTATCTCTGTGCAGTATGCGTATTGCCCATGGTACTTATGGCGAAAGCAAATGTACCGTTTTATTTCGGCGGCACATCATTACTCATTGTTATCGGTGTATCTCTTGACACCATGAGCCAGATTGAGTCTCATCTGATTTCAAGACAGTACGATGGTCTGATGAAATCCGGCCGCATCAAGTCAAGGCGCTAACAGGATAAAACTACTAGGGGGAGATTTATAATGAATATTATTTTAATTGGACCACCAGGGGCAGGGAAGGGTACTCAGGCAAAGAGAATGATTGACAGACTTGAAGTTCCTCAGATTTCCACCGGGGATATGTTCAGGGCAGCTGTTAAAGACGGAACTCCTATGGGTGTTAAGGCCAAGGAGTATATGGATAAGGGAGCACTGGTACCCGACGAAGTTGTGATCGGGGTGGTGGATGAGAGATTCCAGAAACCTGATGCAAAGAAGGGATTCATCCTTGATGGATTTCCCCGAACCATCGATCAGGCAAAGGCGCTTGACGGTTTGCTGGACAAATTGGGCATCAAACTGGATCATGTTGTGGTCATCGAGGTTCCTGATGACTATCTGGTAGAGAGACTTACCGGACGCAGAACCTGCAAGGGTTGTGGCTACATGCACCATATTGAGTTTGATCCTCCAAAGACAGAGGGTGTGTGTGACAAATGCGGCGCCGAACTCTATCAGAGGGATGATGATCAGGAGGCAACCATCAGAGAACGGTTGACAAACTATCATGCTCAGACATCACCACTTATTGACTACTACTCTAAAAATGAGATAGTGAGGAAGATCGACGGAACCGGGAGCATGGAAAATGTGCAAGACGCTATTAAAGTTGCTATAGGGGCATAATTCAGTTATGGCAAAAGATGTAATCGAGACCGAAGGGATTGTAGTAGAACCCCTTCCCAATGCCATGTTCAGGGTTGAACTGGAAAACGGCCATCAGATCCTTGCACACATTTCAGGTAAGATGAGGATGCATTACATACGTATTCTGCCCGGTGATAAGGTGCAGGTCGAAATATCACCATATGACCTGACCAAGGGCAGGATTGTATACAGATCAAAATAGGATGGGGATTAAAAGATGAAAGTAAGTGCATCGGTGAAAAAGCGGTGTAAGGATTGTAAGATCATCAAGAGACACGGTGTGATCAGGATAATCTGCAAGAATCCGCGACATAATCAGAGGCAAGGGTAAGGAGGAAAAGTCTTGGCAAGAATCGCAGGTGTTGATTTACCACGGAATAAACGGATTGACATTGCTTTGACCTATATCTATGGCATTGGTAGAACTCGATCATCAGAAATAGTACGTTCTTTGGAAATAGATCCCGCTAAGAAAAGCGATGATATTAGCGAGCAGGAAATTGCAAGTATCAGGGATTATATCGACAAGAATCTGACCGTCGAAGGTGATCTCAGGCGCGAGATAACCATGAATATCAGAAGACTTATGGATATCGCGAGCTACAGAGGTATGAGACACAGGAAAGGTTTGCCTGTCCGGGGTCAGCATACGCACAACAATGCACGGACAAGGAAAGGTCCGAGAAGAGTAGTGGTTGGTAAACGGAAATAACGCTGAGGAGAAATTTCAATGGCGAGACCCAGACAAAAAACTGGAAAGAAAAAGATCAAGAAGGATATACCTGAGGGTGTAGTTCACATTCAGGCTACATTCAACAATACCATTATTACTATTACGGACCCGAAGGGAAATGCTCTTGCATGGTCTACAGCGGGAGCTCAGGGGTTTAAGGGCTCTCGAAAGTCTACCCCCTTTGCCGCCCAGATGGCTGCTCAGGAAGTTTGTAAAAAGGCACAGGAATACGGTGTGAGGACAGCTATTGCCTATATCAAAGGACCGGGCAGCGGCCGTGAATCAGCACTGAGAGCCGTGAACGCAAGCGGTATTCGTATAACCGGGATTAAGGATGTAACCCCGATACCGCATAACGGATGCAGACCACCTAAGAAACGAAGGGTATAAGATAAAGGAGGAACAGTCTTGTCGAGATATACAGGCCCTGTATGTAAGATTTGTCGCAGAGAGGGGATGAAACTCTTTCTGAAAGGACAGCGGTGCTATACAGATAAGTGTGCTATTGAGCAGCGTGAATATCCTCCCGGACAGCATGGTCAGGGAAGGATCCGCACAAGTGAATATAGGTTGCACTTGAGAGAAAAGCAAAAGGTACGAAGCACGTATGGTGTTTCCGAATCCCAGTTTAAGAAATATTATGAGATGGCACGGAGTAAGCGTGGTGTTACCGGCGAAATCCTGCTCTCCCTTCTGGAAAGAAGACTCGATAATATCGTTTATCGCAGTGGTTTTGCCGCATCGCGGGCAGAAGCACGTCAGCTGATCACGCATGGTCACTTTATGGTGAACGGCCGAAAGACGAATATACCCTCATTCCTGGTAAAGGCCGGTGATGAGATCGAGGTGAAAGAGAAGAGCAAAAAGCTCGGTGCAATTAATGATGCCCTTGAGAGCAAAGAGCAGAGAGGCGGCGCTGAGTGGCTCGTGGTCGATTCCGAAGCCAAAAAAGGTGTTGTCAAGGCGCTGCCCGAAAGAAAAGATATGCCTATGGCTATCGAGGAAACATTGATTGTTGAGTTCTATTCAAAATAAACTTATGACAAGGGATTAGGATGATTGAGAAGAATTGGAAAGAGATCATAAAACCCGGCAAGTTGGAAATAGTGGAGGATACCTATACCGAT
>CAYRCP010000122.1:0-6002 GCA_964422755.1 uncultured Bacteriovoracaceae bacterium
AACACATAAAAAAAATGCTGTATGATCAGCGGGTATCCATCGATCCGGGGATCATTATGAAAAACCTGTTTCATTCAAGTCCCAAGGGGAGTTCCTCGCAGCCGGAATACATGGAGATCGACCCCAAATATATCGATAAAGGCAAAGCGTATATCATCGACAATGCCCGGACATTCTCTGTCATAGAGAACAGGTTCGGTACTTCGGCAGAGGTAATAACGGCCATACTGATTGTGGAATCGAAGCTCGGAACATATCCCGCGAGATATCATGTATTCCAGGCATATACCAACCTTGCCGTCATAGGCGATCCTGTCTATCTTGAGCACATCAGAAAAACATACGGCGACAAGTATCCCAAGCTCCATGACGAAGCAACGCTCAAGCGTGCGCAGAAAAAGGCCCGCTGGGCACTGAATGAACTCTATCAACTCATCCAGCTCGCTGATGAACTGGACAGGGACCCGCTGGATATCATTGGATCCTTTTCCGGCGCACTCGGCCCGGGGCAGTTTATCCCCTCCTCTTTCACCCAATACGGCCAGGATGGTGACCAGGACGGCAAAAAAGACCCCTTCAATATGGCAGATGCCATGGCGAGCATAGCGCATTATCTTGAAAGCGCCGGCTGGAGCGAGGATGCGAGTGTCAAGAAAAAGAGAAAGTCTGTCTGGCACTATAATCACAGCGAAGTGTATGTAAACACGATTATGATGCTCTATACAAAACTGGGGACATGATACAGGAGGGGACACTTCCCGATCAATATCCTTGAAGAATCTGATTTTGCGTGGTATTTTTTCAATCAGGAGAAACAGTGTGGACATAACCACCTTAATTCATGAAAAAAAGAAGATATTTGATGAATATCTCCGTGTTTACCTCGACAGTTTCAAAACAGACTCGGGAATCTTTAGTGCATTCTCCTATTCTCTGTCTGCCGGGGGCAAAAGGATACGCCCCATCCTGACTATGCTTGCATGCGAGGCACTGGGAGGTGACAGCCGTCAAACACTCCCGGCAGGGCTCGCCATCGAGATGATCCACACATTCAGCCTCATCCATGACGACCTGCCGGCACTGGACAATGATGCGCTGAGAAGAGGCGCACCCACCTGCCATACAAAATTCGGTGAAGCAACAGCCATACTCGCGGGTGATGCCTTGATCTTTCAGGCACTCTCAATCATCAGCTCTTCAGATTATGCAGCGGATGTCGAGGTCGATATCCTGCGGGTAATCGCAGATGTCTGTGGCATTGACGGCCTGGTTCAGGGTGAATATCAGGATGTCATGGCCGAGGGGAAGAGCCTCGGCCTGGAAGAAATTCTCGACATGTATACGAAAAAAACCTCACGCCTTTTCGAACTCTGCATGTATTCCGGTTCGCGAATAGCGTGCAGCGACGAAAAAAAGATTCAGGCAATGGTACAATTCGGAACCTATCTGGGGCTGGCATTCCAGGCAATCGATGACATTCTGGATATCACCTCCACCGATGCGGTCCTTGGCAAGACTTCAGGAAAAGATCTGCTGCAGGACAAGGCAACCATCGTGAAGGCCCTTGGCATGGAAAAGGCTCGAGCCTGGGCTTATCAGATGACAAATACTGCTATTGAATGTATAGCTGAAGTCGATGACAAACAAACTACAGCACTGGAAGAACTTGCCCGGTGGATGGTACAGCGGGTAATGTGAGAATAATGAGTATCTTGCCGACAATTTCATCACCAAAGGATTTAAAATCTCTTACTGTCAATGAACTGGAGATCCTCGCGCAGGAAATCCGGGAATACATCCTGGCCAACGTCAGTCAGACCGGAGGCCATCTCGCTTCCAGCCTCGGGACCGTGGAACTCACGCTGGCCATGCATTATGTCTTCAATACCCCCCACGACAAGATCCTCTGGGATGTCGGTCATCAGGGGTATGCCCACAAGATCATCACCGGCAGAAAAGACAAGTTTTCCACCCTGAGGCAGCGCGGCGGATTGAGCGCCTTCATCAATCCTGCAGAGAGCCCCTATGATGTCTTTGTATCCGGGCATTCCGGCAACGCCATCCCGGCTGCCAGCGGCATCTGCGAGACCATGGCGCTGGCAGAATGTTCAACCAGGGTACTAGCCGTGATCGGCGACGGATCGCTCTCCAACGGCCTGACCTTTGAAGGGCTCAATTTCGTGGGCATGAAGAGGCAGAACCTCATCGTTGTCCTCAACGACAACAAGATGTTCATATCCAACAGGGTAGGCGCCATCGCCGATTATCTGAGCAGAATAATGACATCAAAGAGGGTGCGCGAGGTTCGTGAAGGGATCAAGGGTGTGCTCAAAGATCTTCCGTTGCTGGGAGACGCCCTGTACAAGATTGCAAAGCATATCGAGGTGAACGTCAAGGGGGCTGTAACCGAAGGTTTGCTTTTCGAGGAGATGGGGTTCCGCTATGTGGGGCCTATCGACGGCCACAAGATAGATCACCTCATCCAAGGTTTTGAAAATATCTCCCAGATGCACGAACCCATCTTACTCCATGTAATCACCCAGAAAGGACACGGATATACCCCTGCCATGCGGGACCCGGAAAACTATCACGGTGTGGGCAAATTTGACCGGAAAAACGGCGAACCCACCTCAGAATCGTCGAGCCTGACCTATTCCGATGTCTTTGGATCGACGCTCGTCAACCTTGCAAAAAAAGACCCCAGGATCGTTGGCATAAGCGCTGCCATGACCACGGGGACCGGACTGAAACACTTCTCGCATCGATTCCCCGACAGATTCTTCGATGTGGGGATTGCCGAAGGTCATGCGGTTACCATGGCTGCCGGCATGGCACTGTACGGGCTCAAACCTGTTGTTGCCATCTACTCGACGTTTCTCCAGAGAAGCTATGACGAAATCATTCACGATGTCGCCCTGCAAAATGCCCCGGTGATCTTTGCCATAGACCGTGCAGGCCTGGTGGGCCCGGACGGTCCCACCCACCACGGGGTATTCGACATAGCATATTTGTCAAGCGTGCCCAACGTCACCATAATGGTCCCCAGGGACCAGCTCATGCTCAGCAAGATGTTTGAATATGCACTCAAGATCCAGGGCCCGGTCGCCATACGGTATCCGAGGGAAAAAACCGTGGCATCACCGGTGAAAACATCCAGGCTGAAAACAGGCAGGGCCGAGATCCTCAAAAAGGGCACCAGGGCTGCTGTTTTTTGCGCAGGGCCTCTGTGCTACACGGTTCTCGAGGCGACAAAAGACATGGATGATATCGCTGTGGTAGATCTGATCTTTGCAAAACCCCTTGACACCAAGACCATCCTTGAGGTGGTGCGCTCATGCAACGGACGTTTCCTTGTGGTTGAAGAAGGATGCATACACGGCGGTATCGGCTCTGCAATTACAGAATCGCTGGGAGATCTGGATATCCCGCTCAAGTTTCAACTCCTCGGCGTGCCGGACAGCTTTGTGGAACAGGGATCGCTCGGCGAGCTCAGAGCCCGCATCGGTCTTGATAAGGCAGGGATAAAAAAAGCGATTCAAAAAATTATATGAAGATGCGTCTGGATAAATTACTCGTTGACAAGGGCTATGTCGATACGAGATCCAAGGCCCTGGGCATAATCATGTCAGGCAATGTCCTGGTAGATGGAAAGCCGGTAACCAAGGCAGGGCTGCCCATCGATGAGAATGCCACCATATCGCTGAAGGAACTCCCCCCCTATGTGAGCAGGGCCGGGGGCAAGCTGGTCGCAGCCCTCGATGCATTTTCCGTGGACCTCACAGACAAGGTAGCAATTGATATCGGGGCATCCACCGGCGGTTTCACCGATGTGATGCTCCAGAGAGGTGCAGCCAGAGTATATGCAGTCGATGTCGGTCATGGGCAGCTTCACTGGCGTATTCGCAATGATGATCGGGTTGTCGTCCTCGAAGGGATAAATGCCCGCAACCTTGACCCGAAAAGTATCCCCGAACTCTGCGATATCGCCACATTTGATGTATCCTTCATCTCCTTGAAACTCGTTGTTCCTCCGGCCTTGAAGGTGCTGAAACCAAACTCATCGATTATTACCCTGATCAAACCCCAGTTCGAGGCAGGCAGGCAGCACGTGAAAAAAGGAGGCATTATTCGGGACGAGCACGTGGCACACGAGGTGATCGATGACATGGTGACATTTTTTTCATCCCTGGACCTTAAGGTGTGTGGTACAATCCCCTCTCCGGTCAAAGGGGTTAAGGGCAATCAGGAATACCTCCTGTATGCCCTGTTCAGAGGAGATTGATGAAGATAACCATTGCACGGTATGCAGGTTTTTGCTTTGGCGTGAGAAGGGCAATCGATATCACCTTCAAGGTGAGGCAGGAAAATCCGCACAAGCGCATCTACACACTCGGGCAGATCATTCACAATCCGCAGGTCATCGATACACTCAAGCATCGCGGCATCGGCATTATTCATGAGGTAAACGACAAACGTCTCAATGCTGGTGATATGGCCATTGTTCGTGCACATGGAATCTCCCCCCACAAAAAAAAGGCTCTTGAAGATCGCGGGGTCGAGGTCATTGATGCAGCGTGTCCCATGGTGCTCAAGGTCCAATCCATCATAAAAAAGGTTGCACAAGATGTTGATCTCATTGTCATCGCCGGTGACAAGGATCATCCTGAAATGGACGTTCACCTCAGTGTTGCCGGAGATAAAGGGGTTCTGGTGGAAAACATCGAGGATGCCCGGAAGATCGGCAGGGTGAACAGGCTCGCCGTGGTTGCCCAGACAACCTTTGATGTCTCCATCTACAAGGATATTATCAATATACTCAAAGAGAAAGCGGATATCCTCGATATCTCCGATACGATCTGCCGCTCAACAGTAGACCGGCAGAATGAGGTCAAGGACCTGGCAAAAGACCATGATACCTTTATCGTTATCGGTGGGGAAAATTCCGCAAACACCAAGCGCCTTGCAGAAATCGCTGAAAAAGAGCACCGCAAGGTAATCAGGGTCGAGTCTCCCGAGCAGCTCGGTGATATCAACATCAGCGAATCAGCAAAGGTGGCGGTCATTGCCGGAGCATCGACCCCCCACTGGGTCATCGAGGAATGCATCAATGCCCTCAAGGCCTTGCACAGTCATTCGATAATAGAACGTTCCGTACTGGGAATCCTGGCGGAAACCTCCCTGCTTCCCTCTCTCGGCAGTATGGGAGTGGCCATGGCTGCCCTGGTGTTCTGCTCGCAGAGATACAACTGGGAAATACTCCTCACCATCTTTTTTCTTGCCTTCGCCTCCACCGGACCTGCCCGCACATTACGGCAGTGGCCTGTCTGGGCCGTATCCACAGGTATTGCCGTCTCCCTCGGACTCGTTTCCACAGGGCTTTTCGGGGGGCTGTTCGTGATCGGCGTATCCCTCCTGCGTCCCTTGATCGATGTAGGCGGGATAAAGGCTTACCTCAGAAGCATCTATGGTGCCGTCATCTTTATACTCATCTCTGTTATTGCCCCGTTAAGCCTTGCCGGGGCGAGTATAGATCCCAACATCGTCATGCTCATTGCATACGTATCCACCCACTACCTGGGCGTGGAAATCCTGCTCGGGCTGAAAAACATGGAACGGGATGCCATCATCGGCAGGATGAGCCTTGCCAGGTACATGAGCGAAGACAAATCCATCCTCATCCTGGAATATACCATCATGGGGCTCGCCCTGGTGCTGTTTTTGAGCTTTCCGTTGAAGATTGCCCCGGCACTTGCCTACGGACTCCTCCCCCCGTTATTCTTCCTGGCAAAGGGGATTGATTTCTACAATGAGCAGGTGATCTTCGATAACCGCATGTTCACTATTTATGTTCTGAGTCTCTGGGCAATCGTACCCGCCATGGGGGTATTATGGCTGTTCACCATGATGTAGGGCAGCCCTGCTCCGTGCAATTTCAAAGATATCCGGCAGCAGTTATGTTTGATGTACTGTTGAAGTAAGCACACTGGAGTGTTGGAGTACTG
>CAYRCP010000123.1:0-5964 GCA_964422755.1 uncultured Bacteriovoracaceae bacterium
TTGTATACAAAATTGTCCCGCCACCCTTCAATACGGTCATCCTTGTAGAAAGATATGGGAAGGTGTTCGGATCTGCCGGTCTTGAATACCCGTTGAAAGACGTCAAGCAGACCGAATTCCTTCGCGGAGGGGAACACCTCGAGCACGCTTTTGCCCAATACATCTTCCTTTTTGATGTTGTCTATTCTTTCAACGGCGGTATTGATATCCGCGAATACAAAATCAGCACCATCATTGACGGCCTTATATGCGACAATTCCGTTTATCGAGTGAAGGAACATGTTGCGGTACTTGGCCTCGGTTTTTATCAACAAATTCTGTGCTTGCTTCCTCTCGGTTATATCTATGGCCATGGAAAGGATATGGGGCTCATCCAGGTATGTGATTGTTCTCGCTGAATACAGGAAGGTTCTGATGTTGCCTGCTGCATCATTGAACTCCACTTCCAGATTTCGAACAGAGCCCTTCTCTCGGATGATGCGAACTACCTCGTCACGTTGCTTAGGGTAAGTCCAGATATTGCGTTTGAGAATAGACTTCTCAAGAATGTCATTGGGCTTATAACCGGTTGTTGTGAAAAAGGCCTCGTTTGCATGAATAACCTTACCTTCATTTATGGTGCTGATGGCCGCAGGGACGGGATTGAAGTAAAAGCTATTGGAAAACAGGTCATGTGCCCTGTTGCGATCGGTTGTGCTGCGGATGAGAATGGACACGGCTGTTATACCCACGATCATGATAAGAACGGTCTCAAAAAGAGCCTCGGTCCAGTTGACCGGGGTGGGATCACTGTTGAAGAGAAGATAGGGTATATCGATGAGTTCATTGAGCCAGATGAACGAACACAATACCAGGAACAGGACAATGAACGGGATCCAGATATGTCTGGATTCCATTAATTCGTCTTTCCGGGCATAGTCCCCCTGTTTCGGGACGAGCCATAGAATGGCACAGAGGCCCACTGCTGTGATTATAATGGTTTCTATAAGTGCCTCAAGCAAGTTTACCGGTGATTTTGCGACACCGTAAAAAATTGCCGGGGGATCGATCAGTTCATTTAGCCAGACAAGAATAATGAGAAGAACAAATACATATGCGAGCTTCGTTCTGATGTTAGAGTATGTTTTCTGCATTATCACCTTGTATGATTTGTGACATATATCATAAGAATAAATGTTGCCGGTTGCGTACTATGCAGTCTCCTTCATGTCTTTTAACAAAAATATCACGTATACTAAGAAGTAATGTTAGAACCCTGAATAATCAATACCTTTATAAAAATGATTTTATTTATCAGGAAATGTTGACCTGCTGCATCATACGGTATAATTTTAACTTTTTTATCAGAAGGCGTCTTGTTTGTATAGTGCTTTCTGCTAATATTGTATACAGGGGGTTGAGCATGGCATACCTATGTTGAGCCCTTAAATGAAATACTGATGAACTTTAATTGAGAGGTCGTCTAATGAGGAGTCCCGGCAATAAGAGATCGTTTGTAACCCTCGCTGTTTGTCTGCTGATCCTTGCAATTGTGCCGGTGGGGTGTGCCTTTGCGCCGGGACGCCCTGATTTTACCGGGAAGAAGAACTATGAAGACGTGATCAGGTATCTTAACACCTACATTGCAAAAACCATGAACAGAAACAACGTTATCGGGTTGAGCATTGCCGTGGTCGATGACCAGGAGACTGTATTTGCCAGGGGGTTCGGATACGCTGATCGAGAAAACAGGGTGCCTGCCACCAAAAATACCGTCTATCGTGCCGGGTCTATATCAGAGCTCTTTACCGCAACAGCCGTGATGCAGCTTGCCGAAGCCGGGAAGGTGGACATCGATGATCCTTTTCAGGAGTATGTCCCCGGGTTTTCCATCAGATCACGCTTTGCTGATGCAGGGCCGATAACCCCGAGGAATATCATGACCCACCATTCCGGACTTCCCTCGAACTATGTGCAGGGCATGTTCACCAGAAACCCTGAGACGCTTGAGCATCTGGTGGAAAGACTGGAGAATGAGTACAGTTCATTTCCCCCGGAACTCATCTTGTGCGAGTCCACTCTTGGTATGGGTATTCTCGGCAGGCTCATAGAAGGAGTGAGCGGAAAAGATTTTGCACGGTACATGGAGGATGAAGTATTGCTTCCCATGGGGATGACAAGCTCATCATTTGTCCTGAACAATGAGATCGAAGCCCGTGTGGCACAAGGCTACCACAAAAAAAAGCCCAGGGAGCAGTTTGCGATGCGGGAGATGCCTGCGGGGTCTCTGTATTCAAATGTCGTTGATATGAGCAGATTTATGAAGATGGTTTTTGGCCGGGGAACAGCAGGAGACGTACAGATTCTCAATCATGAAACACTTTCAGAGATGCTGCGTATCCAGAATAACGGATGTGCTCTTGATATGGACAGAAAAATCGGCCTGAACTGGATGATTATCGATAAACAGGGCGCGGGAAGGATTATCGGGCACCAGGGAGGTGTCGGTACCTTTCTCAGCTGCATGTCTGCCGTGCCGGAGCAGAAACTTGGCGTAATCGTTTTCACCAATTGTACTGAAGGTTCTCAGGCTGCCGGGCAAATCTGCATGGAGGCCCTGGAATCAGTCTATGAAGCCAGGACCGGGAGAACGATTGACGAACCTCATAACTTCGCGCCGAAGATGCGCTTGGCGGAAGAGGCGTTGAAACCATACGAGGGACACTATGATACTGCACTCGGGTTTGTTTCCATAAAAACAAAAGGGCAAAAGCTCGCGGCACACTTTGCTCAGAAGTCATTTGTCCTGACACCGAGACAGGATGGTACATTCTCCGTCAAGTACCTCCTCTTCGGGTTCATTCCTATCGAGATCCCCCCGTATGATGAGGTTGTATTCTCCTTTCAGGACATTTCGGGATATCATGTTCTTGCAGAGGAGAGAGGAAACAAACGTGCATTGATGGGGACGCGCATAGAACCTGTGGCAATAGTACCGGTATGGCAGGACCGTCTCGGCCTGTATGAAAATGTCGATCACTATGGTGATGGAATGTATGTGAAAAGCATTGAACTGAGCATGCGTGACGGGTTCCTGCTCGCTGATGTCGCCTTTGTTGATATAGAGGAGACCACGCACAGACTGGCGCTTCAGCCGGTCAACGATACAGAGGCAATTGTTATGGGCCTGGGGCGCAACAGGGGCGACACAATTACCTTCAGAGGTGGTCACGACTCTGTGATGCTCCATGCCTACGGGTATGATTTTCGGCCGGGTAAACAGGTCCTAAAGTAACGGTTCGGCGTGTATGTGATCTCTTGACTTCTGAACTCATGGTTGACACGCCGGATTTTCTGGGGGAAATAACACCAGCGCGGTCTGGGAATACATCAGTGTGATCAGGCTCATGCTGCATACAACAGAGAAATGATTTCATGAGGAGGCTGCACATGAGTATCAGCGAGGAGATACGTGAACAACTGCTGGTCTATCAGAAAAACGAGATTACCGAGCACCATATCTATACCAGGCTTGCAAGGCGTATCAGCTCTTCGGAGAATGGCACTATCTTAAAGAAGATCGCCCATGAAGAGCTTCAGCACTACAGGGTGTGGAAATCATATACCGGCCGGGACGTAAGCCCTGACCGGTTGAAGATATGGTTTTACTGCCTGGTCAGTATGGTCTTCGGATATACCTTTGGTATCAAACTCATGGAACGCGGCGAGGAAAATGCAAAGAACAGTTATCACAAGCTCGCAAGCGTCATTGATGAAGCAGAGGATATTCTGCAGGAAGAGAACGAGCATGAGGAGGCATTGATACAGCTGCTCGATGAGGAGCGGTTACAGTATACCGGTTCTATGGTGCTGGGGCTGAATGATGCACTCGTCGAACTGACCGGTGCCCTGGCAGGATTTACCCTGGCGCTTCAGGATACCAGGCTCATAGCGCTGACCGGCTCCATTACGGGCATTGCGGCTGCACTGTCCATGGCCGCATCAGAGTACCTGTCCACAAAGGCGGAGGAAACGGATAAAAATCCGCTCAAGGCTTCCGCCTATACCGGGGGGGCATATATCGTGACTGTTCTCGTGCTGATTATGCCATATCTCATCTTTTCGAATTACTACATCTGCCTGGGCTTTACCCTGGGGGCGGCAGTACTGATAATCGCCTTTTTCAATTACTACATATCAGTGGCCAAGGATATGCCTTTTAAGAGTCGTTTCCTTGAGATGGCAGGGCTCTCTATTTGCGTTGCCGGGATCAGTTTTTTTATCGGTTTTCTGATGCGTACAATTCTGGGAGTGGATGTTTAAGACGAGCCGGGGATACTTTATAAAAAAGGTGCTCTATGTGCAGGTTAACTGTCGGCGTATGTATAGACGGCATGCATTGATTCGATCAGCTGCATGGTAACTATTCAGGTAGGAAGGATAACTAGTCAAGACTGTTAGGAAAAGCGGGAATATAGCACACTTTGAAGGCATGTCTGATGCGAAGATTTGCTGTCTTTTTGCTAATGTGCTGGGAAAAGTACTTTTCGGACTCCTTCTGCCTTCAGCCTAAACAGCTTCCGTCTGACTACGTGAGTAGTTACACTGCTTGTTTATAAATCATTGCGTCTTGCCATATGCAACGTATTCTTTTATAGATAAAAAACGTGGCGGTACTTGGACTGCGGTGCCTTCGGGGCGATATCCTTTTCGTCATGAAATGGTACATGGAAGGTGTCGATAATCTGTTTGTCGGTTTCAGAACAGCAGAGGGTACTGGTTAAGCGGTGTTTTGTTGTCAGTGTATTGGTGTTGGTTTTGAGGTCTGCTCTTGGCTGATGTGGAGTTCCAGTTGAATTTCAGGGTCTTCCACCGAAGCATACTCGATCTTTGTGATCTTGCTGAACGCATCAGGAAAGTGATGCCGGGAGAACGAAGTTTAACGTAGTTGAAACGAAAATTGGAGCAATAGGGGGCTTGTGATGTTAAAGGATGTTTTGGGCAGTATTGACAGCTTCATGTGGGGTCCGGTGACCATTGTTCTTCTCGTGGGAACCGGTATTTTTATTACCCTGTTATTGAAGGTAATTCAGGTTCGCAGGTTTGTCTATGCATGGAAGATCATATCCGGCAAATTTGACAATCCTGAAGATGATGGAGAGATCACCCACTTCCAGGCATTGTCTGCGGCGCTTTCCGCAACCATCGGGACCGGAAATATTGCAGGCGTTGGTACGGCTGTTGCTCTTGGCGGGCCAGGGGCGATCTTCTGGATGTGGATTACGGCTGTTTTCGGTATGGGGCTCAAATATGCTGAGTGCCTGCTCTCGTTGAATTTCAGGGTGATTCACGAAGACGGGACCGTGGGCGCAGGACCCATGTACTACCTTGAGAAAGGCCTGGGGCAGAAATGGCTGGGAGTACTTTTTGCCCTGTTTGCAACCGTTGCATCATTCGGCATCGGGAATATGGTGCAGGCCAATTCGGTGGCCGAGCCGGTGATGACGTATTTCGGTATTCCAAAGATTGTTACCGGTCTTGTCATCGGCGGACTCGTATTTGCGGTTATCGTGGGCGGAATCAAGCGTATCGGACAGGTTGCCAGCAGACTTGTGCCGTTCATGGCAATCTTTTATGTCCTTGGCGCCCTGATCGTGGTTTTTACGCAGATTGAAGGCGTACCTGCTGCCTTTGCCCTCATTTTCCACGACGCATTCACCGGAACTGCCGCCACCGGAGGATTTGCCGGCGCTGCAGTTGCTCAGGCCATCCGCTTTGGTGTTGCACGAGGTGTGTTCTCCAATGAGGCCGGTCTCGGAAGTGCACCGATCGCTCACGGCGCCGCACAGACGCAAGAACCCGTCCGCGAGGGCCTCGTTGCAATGCTTGGTCCGTTTATCGACACCATCGTGATCTGTACAATGACGGGTCTGGTCATTATTCTGACCGGGGCATACAAGCTGGGGCTGACCGGAGCTGATCTTA
>CAYRCP010000124.1:0-5948 GCA_964422755.1 uncultured Bacteriovoracaceae bacterium
CTCTGGCCAAGAACGAGATGTACTACCATAGAGAGGTCAGCGTGGATGAGGTGCTCGAAAAGATCGAGGCCGTGAGCCTTGAGGATATTATTGCTCTGGCAAACGATATTTTTGTGCCGGATCAGCTGACCCTGGTTTGTCTGGGAAAGATGGATCAGGGGGAACTCAGCATTGAAGAACTGTTTTAATATGGTTGTGCCTGGTTGGCAGACGCCATCGATTTACAGGTAAGGGTTGTACAGGGTCATATTTGTGCATGATTCATACTCTGGTTGACCACTAGGCTGTTGCTGGCATCGAGGACTTTTTTCCAGGTGGGAATGTGCAACTTGTTGATGCTGATGCCGATGCAGTAGCGATCTCCCTCTATGGTATACCACTTGAACGATCCATCAATGATTACATTTTCGATATCTAAGGTTACGTCTTTGTTCAGCAACTCCAGCAGGGACATCTTTATTCTCGGCGTAGGAACGATCAGACAGAACCCCTTGTTTGAAATATTTTTTGTTATCCCCCGAAAAGACAATTCGCCCAACGTGCACGTAATATGCATTTGGTGAAAACTGCGTCGAAAACTCCTCAATTCAAAGAATATCATGATTCTCCTTGCCTCTTTTGATTTCTTTCATATATTCTTTTGCAAAAACGATGCCTAAGAAGAGAAACTTTAAAATAATCCTTGCATACGATGGCGCCGGTTTCATGGGGTGGCAGTTTCAGCCCGGTGTACGGACAGTACAGGAAACGCTTGAATCGGTGCTGGAGAAAATCTTGAAACACAAGGCGCGGGTAAACGCCTCCGGCCGCACCGATACAGGGGTTCATGCCCTCGGGCAGGTAGTCAATGTGCAGACCTTTTCATCGATCCCGGCCCACGGTCTCAAGCGGGCATTGAACTCGAAACTCCCCGGAGAGATATCCATTATATCAGTGGAGGATGCGGACCCGGATTTTCATGCGCGTTTTATGGCGAAATCGAAAAAGTATGTCTATATAATTGACACATCACCCATGTTCAGCCCGTTTCTCGCACGATATGCCGTTCCTGTGAAAGGGCGTCTCGATATTTCTGCAATGAAGCAGGCTGCCGGGTATTTAGTGGGGGAGCATGATTTTACCTCTTTCATGGGATCGGGTTCCTCGGTAAAAACCACCAAAAGAAGAATACTGGAATCAGAGGTTTTTACCCATGGAGAAAAGGTGTACTTCTACATACATGGTAGCGGGTTCCTGCGGCATATGGTAAGGAATATCGCAGGTACGCTGCTGCTGATGGGGAACGGAACGCTTGCCCCCGAAGAGATGGTGATGATTCTGGAAAAGAAAGACAGGTCCTGTGCAGGCGCTACGGCACCGCCACAAGGGCTCTATCTTCTGGGGGTTGATTATTAGCAGGGGCACAAATAAGCATAGTGAGTATTGAAGGTGTCTTCGCGTTCGCTATGCAGGACGAAAAGCTTAGGGTTCATTTCCCGCATCTTGCCGCTGAACAGTGGCCTGGGCTTGACCTGGGATTCATGCCATTGATTCGGGAACGCAAGAAAAAGGGACAGGATGCCATAAAGGGCACGAAGAAAAAAGATTTTACTGGGAGGGTTATACGATGAGAGGAGTGGTTCTCGCTGGCGGCCTTGGAACAAGGCTGTACCCGCTTACAAAGGTTACCAACAAACATTTGCTTCCCGTATATGATAAACCCATGATTTACTATCCCATTGAAGCGTTGACCAATGCCGGGATCAAGGAAATTATGGTGGTAACCGGAGGGAATAATGCCGGAGATTTTTTACGGTTGCTTGGTAACGGAAAGGAATTCGGACTGAATCGAATCCATTATGCATACCAGGAAGGCGAGGGGGGAATCGCCGAGGCCTTGAGTCTGGCCGAGGCCTTTGCTGAAGGCAGGCCCATCTGTGTTGTTCTGGGAGACAATATTATTGAGAACAATATCATCGAAGCTGTCGGGGCATACAAGGCCCAGGGCGGGGGTGCCCGGATTATGCTCAAAGAGGTCCCTGATCCGGAGCGGTTCGGTGTCCCGGTTTTTGCGAATGAGAAGGTCGTGCGTATCGAGGAAAAGCCGAAAGATCCCAAAAGCAACTATGCCGTCATCGGCATCTACATGTATGATTCCAGGGTGTTCGATATAATCGGCGGCCTTGAGCCGTCCAAACGCGGCGAGTTGGAGATCACCGATGTGAACAATGCTTATATCGAAGCAGGCACCATGCAATGGTCCCCTCTGGATGGCTGGTGGACCGATGCCGGGACGATCCAGTCGCTGCTCAAGGCAAGCAACATGGTGGAAAAATCAGGGGCAAACAAGAGAGGGTAATCCTCATTTATTAAAGGAGCATATCTATGGCAAAGGTACTCGTCACCGGGGGATGCGGTTTCATCGGGACAAACCTGCTGAAGTATATTCTTGCAAACAGACCTGATTGGGAGGTGGTGAATCTGGATCTCCTGACCTATGCCGGAAATCTCGAAAACACGCTGGACCTGGAGGATCTCTATCCCGGAAGATATTCTTTCGTTCGCGCGGATATAGCAGATCCCATAGCCATCGAGAAGGTGTTTGAAGAACACGCATTTGACATGGTCATGAATCTGGCCGCGGAATCTCATGTGGACAGGAGCATTGAAAATGCAGGCGTATTTATCAGGACAAATGTGCTGGGCGTACAGGTTCTCCTGGATGCAGCGGTAAAGTATTCGGTGAAGAAATTCCTTCATGTCTCCACGGACGAGGTTTACGGAAGCCTCGGGAGCGAAGGAAGCTTCCATGAGGACCTGCCGTTGGCCCCGAACAGTCCCTACTCGGCATCCAAGGCAGCAGCCGATCTGCTGGTACGGGCGTATATCAAGACCTATGGTCTCGATGCCGTAATTACCCGGTGTTCGAACAATTACGGGCCATACCAGTTTCCCGAAAAGCTCATCCCGCTGATGGTGGTAAATGCCTACCATGACAGGGAGTTGCCGGTATACGGTGACGGGAAAAACGTACGGGACTGGATATACGTAGAAGATCACTGCAGAGGCATTGTCATGGTGGCAGAGCAGGGAGAGTGCGGGGGGATTTATAACATGGGAGGAGATGCGGAAAAGGAGAATATTGAGATCGTCAGGTCTATCCTGGGTCATCTGGGAAAGCCCGATACCCTTATTCGTTATGTAAAGGACCGCCCCGGCCATGATTTCCGGTATGCCATGGATTTTTCAAAGATAGCATCAACCCTGGGCTGGTCGCCCAAGTTTGACTTTTTAGGCGGGATAAACAGTACCATAGACTGGTACCTGAGGAATAAACCGTGGTGGGAGCGTATACTCTCCGGAGATTACCAGGATTATTACGAAAGGATGTACGCACAGAGATGAAGATTGTTGTAACCGGCGCAAATGGTCTGCTTGGACGTCAGGTGGCACGTGCATGTGTCGCCTGTGGCGATGAAGTTATGAAAACCGATGTTAGTCCTGATCAGACGGTCGTGGATATCACGGATATCGATTCTATCAGCGGGATGTTAACATCGATAAAGCCGCACTGGCTGATCAACTGCGCTGCCTATACCGATGTGGACGGGTGCGAGGAACATGAAGAGAGCGCCTTTTCCCTGAATGCGCAGGGGCCGCAGCTGCTTGCACAGGCCTGTGAGCACCATGGAACGAAACTCCTTCACATCAGCTCGGATTACGTCTTTGACGGGGAGAAATCCGAGCCCTATACGGAAGAGGACGCACCGAATCCCATAAACGTATATGGAAGGAGCAAGCTCGCAGGTGAGGAGGGGGTTGTGCAAAGCATGCAGGACTATATCATCATTCGACCGCAGTGGCTGTTCGGCCCCCATGGGAAGAATTTTGTATCCACCATCCTGGAAATAGCCGGGCAGCGGGACAGCATCAATGTCGTGAATGATCAGTGGGGCTCGCCGACCTACTCGAAGGATCTGGCCAAGGCTCTGCGACGGCTTATCGATCATGATGCCCGGGGGATATATCATGTCTGCAATCGAGGCAGGGCAACATGGTATGATCTTGCAAAAAAGGCGATCGAGTTCATGGAGCTTGACACCAAGGTCGTCCCGGTGGGCACTTCGGAGTTTCCCCGGCCTGCCCCGAGACCGAAAAACTCTACCTTATCCACGAGAAAATTCACCGATGTCACGGGAAAGCTTATGCCCGTCTGGCAGATTTCCCTGCAACTCTACATCAGGGAGTACCTTTTTGCGTGCAGGCAGTTAGGGCGGTCCTGACCACTTAAAAAGAGCGAAAGGCATATAGGCCATTTCAAGCGCTTAATTGAACAAGGACTTGACGAGGTTGCCAGTGATAGGGTTATCATAACACATGATATGCAATTCAATGAGAGCGTTAAGGAGATGCATCCTTAGACGATGATCCCAGGGCAGAAGAAAGGATCTTTCGGAAGACTGAGCGGTTAGATAAACAAGGAGCAGGCGTTGAGTAAGGATAAACCAAAGAGTGTAGCGCGGGATTGGGCCGAGGCCCTTGTAGTAGCATTTATTATTGCCATGATCATACGGGCCTTTGTGCTTCAGGCATATCGTATACCGTCTTCCTCCATGGAAGACACCCTGTTAAAGGGGGACCACATCCTGGCGACCAAGTATAATTACGGCCTGACCATCCCCTTTACGACACGGAAAATGTGGGGAGCGGACAAGGTTCCTGATCGCGGCGATATCGTCATCTTTACCTTTCCGGGGAACCATTCCATGGACTTTGTCAAACGGGTAATCGGTCTGCCCGGGGACACGGTAGAGGTCCGGGATAAAAAGGTCTATGTCAATGGAGAGCTCTATAAAATTCCCTATGAAAAACATACGGACCCGTTTATCCTCACTCAGGGACAGGGTAAGGTCCGGGATAATTTCGGTCCGGCTGTGGTCGAAGCAGGCCACTGCTTTGCCATGGGTGACAATAGAGACCAGAGCTATGACAGCAGATTCTGGGGACAGGTTCCCGTACAAAACATCAAGGGCAAGGCCTTTATCATATACTTTTCCTGGGATAGCGAAAAGCATTGGATACGATTGTCCAGGCTCGGACACATCGTGCATTAGGAGAGAGGTATGACAGAAATACCGCACAGTGCACAAGATATTGATGGGATGCTGCATGATCTTGCAGAAACCCTTATGGCGGACATTGATAATTGGAATGATGTCGTCTTCATCGGGATACGAAGCGGCGGGGTTCTGGTTGCCAGGAATGTGGTGACGATTCTTGAAGAAAGGACAGGCAAGCAGATACCGCTTGGGGCCCTGGATATTGGGCTGTACCGGGATGATCTCTCGAAGAAACGGGTTTATCCCGAGGTCAGGAGTACAGACATCCCCTTTTCCCTTGATGACAAGACCGTTATTCTCGTGGATGACGTGTTATATACCGGTCGATCGGTTCGGGCGGCAATCGATCATATGGTGGATCTGGGACGGCCGATGAGGATTTACCTGATGGTGCTGTTTGACCGTGGAGGAAGGGAATTTCCGATACAGGCGGATTTTGTGGGAAAAACAATCGAAGTTGCAGATGATAAGGTCATCAAGCTCGAGGCTTCCGAGAATACGCAGCTGATCATTGAGGTAATTTCAAGCGAGGTGAGCAGATGACATGGCCCCATAAAGACCTCATTGGTATTCAGGATCTGACTGCCGACGAGATCGGGACCATTCTCGAGATGACCACCTCCTTCAAGGAGATATCCAGGCGGGATATCAAAAAGGTGCCCACCCTGAGGGGCAAGACCGTGGTGTTATTCTTCCATGAGCCAAGCACGAGGACGCGGCTGTCTTTTGAGCTTGCTGCAAAACGCCTGAGCGCCGATACAACAGCGTTGTCCGCATCCGGGTCATCATTTACCAAAGGCGAGACCATCATGGATGCTGCGTATAATGTCATGGCAATGGCCCCGGATT
>CAYRCP010000125.1:0-5921 GCA_964422755.1 uncultured Bacteriovoracaceae bacterium
ACGGTCCCGGATGAGATAGCCCGAAATATCGGAAAGTATGTTTCGAAAATCATCGAAGATGGAAGCACGATCCAGGTGGGGTATGGAAGTGTGCCCAACGCGATTGTGTCGAGTCTCGGCACCAAAAAACACCTGGGCATACATACGGAGGTCTTGAGCGACGGTCTTGTGGATCTCATAAAAAAACGTGTTGTCGACAATACAAACAAAAGTGAGGACAAGGGAAAGACCGTTGCAAGTATCTGTATGGGGAAAAGGGATACCTACGAGTATATCCATGAAAATCCCGATATAGAACTGCGGTCCATTGATTATACGAACAATCCGCTCGTGATTGCCCGGCAAGCACGCATGGTGGCGATCAACTCAGCCCTGGAGGTTGACCTCACCGGTCAGGCCACCGCCGAATCCATGGGGAAGTTATTCTACAGCGGGATCGGAGGACAGGCCGATTTCATGCGGGGCGGAGCGCTCGCACCGGAGGGAAAGACCATCCTTGCCCTTCAATCGACTGCCAAAAACGGTACGGTTTCAAGGATCGTACCCTTCATCAGGGAAGGTGCGGGCGTCACGCTCGGCAGGGGCGATATACACTATGTTGTGACGGAATACGGCATAGCGTACCTGCAGGGCAAAAGTATCAGGGAACGCGCCATGGCACTGATTTCCATAGCACATCCGAGATTCAGGGCAGAGCTTATCGAGAAGGCGAGAGACCTGAATCTCATATACAAAGACCAGGCCTTCATTCCAGGCAGGCAAGGTGAATATCCTGAACATTTCGAGGCAAGAAGGACGACGAAAACCGGGATTGATTTGTTCCTGAGACCGGTTAAGATCAGCGACGAAGGGCTGTTGAAAGACTTTGTCTACTCTCTGTCCGACCAGAGCATCTATTACCGGTTTTTCTCGGTACGGACATCCATGCCGCATGAGTTTCTTCAGAAATTCGTGATCATCGACTATACCCGGCAGATGGCTATTTTTGCCATCAGAGAGTATGAAGGGAGAGAAGAGATCGTCGGCGTGGGCAGGTATACTGTCCGGGAAGATACCCATATGGCGGGGATTGCCCTGGTGGTCAGAGATGATTATCAGAACATGGGTATTGGCGGAGAGCTCCTTTCCTACCTGATTCAGCTGGCCCAGAAACAGGGCCTCTTGGGGGTCAGCTCGGAAATGCTCGTGGAGAACAAACCCATGCTGCATCTCCTGACGCATTTCCTCAAAGAGGATTATGATATAGAGAAGAGATTTGATGCAGGGGTCTACTATCTCAATGTTGCATTCCGTGACCTGGTATAATATGCCGGACCTGAGAAAAAACGAGAGGAACGGGTGATGGAAGACAAGAGAATACAAATATCAGGAAATATCGTTGATGTGATTGAAGAACGTATCTATCCCGGTACGTTGACTATCTCAGGCGGTACGATTGTGAAAATCACCCGGGAGGATACGGTATATCCCACATACATCATTCCGGGTTTTATCGATTCACACGTCCATATCGAGAGCTCGATGCTTACGCCGGTGGAGTTTGGCCGGATTGCATCGGTCCATGGCAGTGTTGCCGCCGTCTGTGATCCGCACGAGATAGCCAATGTTCTGGGGATAGAAGGCGTGAGATTCATGATCGAAAATGGCAAGCTCAGCCCGTTCAAATTCTTTTTCGGCGCGCCGTCGTGTGTTCCTGCTACCCCCTTTGAGACCTCCGGGGCAAGAATAGGCCCGGACGCCATCGAAGAGCTGCTGCGCTTGGATGAGGTCAAACTTTTGAGCGAGGTGATGAACTATCCCGGTGTTCTCTCCGCTGAGCCGGAAATCATGGCCAAGATAAGGCTGGCACAAAAATACAACAAGCGCATAGACGGTCATGCCCCCGGGCTGAAGGGCAGTATGCTTGAAGCATATGTGAATGCGGGAATACAGACCGATCATGAGACCTATGAGATGGACGAAGCTCTGCAGAAACTGAAAAGCGGGATGAAGATCCAGATACGCGAGGGTTCTGCCGCGCGGGATTTTGATGTCCTGCACCCCATTATCGATGATTATCCCGATCGGTGCATGTTCTGCAGCGACGACAAACACCCCGATGACCTGATAAAGGGACACATCAACGACCTGGTGAAAAGGGCTGTTGCCCTCGGCCATGATCCCATGACCGTACTGAAGTGTGCGTGTGTAACCCCGGTCAGGCATTACGGGCTCGAGGTAGGCCTGCTGCAGGAAGGCGACCCTGCTGATTTTGTCGTGGTGGATGATCTTGATGCCTTTACGGTCCTGAAAACCTACATAGGCGGTCAAAAAGTTGCACAAGAGGGTGCAACACTCCTTGAAGGAGTCGCTACGGGAGCGGTCAATGTTTTCAACACGAATAAGAAAACCCCTGAGGAATTCCATGTCCCTGCAACATCGGAGGTGATGAACGTCATCGAGGCCATAGACGGCCAGTTAATCACCGGCAGAATTCATGAACTCCCGAAGGTGGAAGGCGGCTACGCAGTTTCCGACACCCACCGGGACATTCTGAAAATGACCGTGGTAAACCGGTACGAGGATGCACCCCCCGCCGTGGGATTTGTGAAAAACTTCGGGCTGAAAAAGGGGGCGATTGCAACATCCGTCGCCCATGATTCTCACAACATTGTGGCTGTGGGGGTAACGGACCATGAGATTTGTGAGGCCGTGAACATGGTTATCGGCAACAGGGGAGGCCTTGCCGTCTGCAGCAGCGGGATGCGAGAAAGTATAGCCCTGCCCATTGCCGGACTGATGTCGAATGAAGACGCACATACCATTGCCGGGAAATATGCCCGTCTTGACGAACTCGCCAAAAAACTCGGTTCACCGATGAGCTCACCGTTTCTCACCCTGTCGTTTATGGCGCTTCTGGTGATACCGAGACTGAAACTGAGCGACAAGGGCCTTTTCGATGCGGAGCAGTTCTCCTTCATAGACCTGTTTAGCTGATCATTCGGTTCTTCCCTTGGCGGACAGGTTCTATCTTGCGAGGGGTGCAGGGGGCGTCGGGACCAGGTTGAGGGTTCTGGACTGCCATCAGGATCTTGATGGAGAAAAATATGGCATTGCCGGCAACTCTATTCCGAGGAGTTGCCGGAGGCTGTTTTTATGCTTGAAAAGGCAATATTTTCTGGTATGTTGTAATAACGTGAAGAAGATCTCGCGAAGCTTTTAGCAGTGTTTCATTTATCTGGAGACGTATCCCCGATGCCTGCTGGACGCATTTCAGTGACGGGTGTTTTAGGTGGTTGCTTTTTTTTGTTGAAATACATTTGTGGCTAGCCCTGCTTTAAAAAAGTTTGAAGGGGGAAGTGACATGAAAACACTTGTTGTAGATGAAGACCTTGTCAGTAGAAAAAAGATGAACCTGATAATGAAGAATCTCGGGGAGTGCGAGATGGTTGAAAGCGGAAAGGATGCAATCGCCGCTTTTGAGCTTGCCCGGAGGGACAACTCTCCGTTCGATCTTATCACCCTTTGTCTCTTTATGACTGAGATGGATGGCAAAGAGGCATTGAAATCAATCCGGCAGATCGAATCGGACGAGGGGGGTTCCGGGGAGAAACGGGTCAAGATATTCATGGTAACCGCCCCTTCCGAGAGAGATACCATCATTGACTGTGTCAAGGCAGGATGCGACGATTTTATAATAAAACCCTTCGACAAGAGCACTGTTGTCAAAAAACTGGTGAAACACGGATTTCATGATGACATGGATCATATTGAAGCGGCTGATAAAAAAGAATCTCCTCAAGGCATCAGTATCAAAGGGAAAAAAGAGGGGATTCTCCAGGAGATAATCGCACAGTTCAAACGGGGAGAAATCGACCTGCCCTCACTTCCCCGGATCCTGGAGAAATACAGAGAGCTGGAGGGTGGCGGCGCCAATCTCCATGAGATAGCAGACCTTTTGAAGCAGGATGCAGCAATCTCATCCAAGCTGATCAGCATCTCAAATTCTTCCTACTACAGAGGTGTAGTGGAAAACAAAACCCTGGACCAGGCCATGGGGCGCCTCGGGCTGGAGACTGTCAGACAGACAGTGAATGCCATCGCTAACCGGTCTCTGTATGTAACGCAAAACAAGAAATACACGGATATCGTAGAGGCATTGTGGGAGCATTCTCTCTCCTGTGCCTATGCGACGCAACTCGTTTTAGAAAGCCTGAATCTGACATTGAACGATGATGCCTTTACCATGGGACTTTTCCATGACATTGGGAAGCTGATTCTTGTGCGGGTTGTCGGTGAAATAGAAAAGAAGGACGAAACCGGCTGCGAGGTCGATGCCCTGGCACTTTTCGAGACACTGGATACCTACCATGGGCAGACAGGCGGTGCGCTCCTGAATAAATGGGGATTCTCACAAGAGGTTATCTCTGTGGCAGAGTACCATAACGATATACACCATGCAAAAAGGATGACGGATGAGCTGAAGCTGGTTTATTGTGCAAATCTGCTGGTGAAAACCATGGGATATGGTCAGACAAAGCCGTTGGAGATCAACCTTGCCGCAGATGAAACTGCACAGGAACTGGGCCTCGATGAAATGATGATCACCGAGATACGAAAGAACGTAAAAGAGCAAATGGATGAATTGAAAAAATATCTCGAATGAATCAATTAGCCTAAGATCATATACGAGAAAGGAGAGAAACATGCAGCCGGATCCATCAAACCTTATTATGCAGATCGATCTTACCATTCCGCTTATGGGGTTCTATGATTCGCCCGTAACCGAAGGATTTGAGCCCCTGACAAGGCCGGAGACCGGGAAACACATGTGTGTTTTCTGTTTTTATGAGAACTGGCTCAAGGGAGAGTCCCTTGTCATTACCCGGGACAATTTCGGATGCGACGGCGCCGGGAACTGTCTGTGCGATGTTCAGACGAGGACCCGGGAAAATCTCGTGAAGTTCTTAAAGGACGGCGAGGGGCTCAAGGAAACGCATGAGATCATGAACAAGTGGGTGGATCAGAGAAAACCGTATGTGCAGGAACACCCATATCTCCTTATGGGGCCGTTGAGAAAGGACAAGTACGATCTCCTCAAAACCATCACCTTTTTTGTCAATCCCGATCAGCTCTCATCGCTGATCATCGGGGCGAATTATCGAAGCGTTCCCGGTGATATCCCCGCTGTGATCGCGCCGTTCGGGGCCGGGTGCATGGAACTCTTGCCCCTGTTCGATGATTTGAATGTTCCCCAGGCGATGATCGGTGGAACGGATATTGCCATGCGGCAGCACCTTCCCAGTAATATTCTGGCCTTTACCGTTACCAAGCCCATGTTTGAGCAGTTGTGTGCTCTTGGCAAAGACAGCTTTCTGTACAAGCCTTTTCTGAAGAATCTCAAGAAGGCACGGGCCGAAAACTCTCTGTGAACCCCTTGCAGGGGTGAAACGGTTGTCGCCTAGCAGGACAGGTGTCTGGAAAAATATCCCTTTTGTTGCCTTGTGCAATACTTTATAAGGGGTAGCATCACAAAAGCGCATGCTGCTGCATGCTAGGGAAGAGACTATGGATTATAAGAAGATGACCGCACCGTGCGGGCTGGATTGTTTCAACTGCCCCATGTATCTGGCACAAGGCAATGAAGAACTCCGGACCATACTGTCCGAGAGACTCGGGATTGCCAGGCAAGAGGCAAGCTGCTCCGGGTGCCGGGAACAGGGAGGAAAAATAGCCTTTTTGAAGATGCGTGAGCCCTGCAGCGTATACCGGTGTATCAGCCAGAAAGGGATTGATTTCTGCTGTGACTGCAGTGAGTTTCCGTGCGACAATCTGCACCCTTATGCCGACCGGGCATCCCAGGTGCCGCATAATACCAAGGTGTTCAATCTGTGCCTGATTAAAAAGATGGGACTTGAGGAATGGGCAAAAGAAAAGGCAGG
>CAYRCP010000126.1:0-5854 GCA_964422755.1 uncultured Bacteriovoracaceae bacterium
ATGCATGCGGCCCTGTTATGTGGGAGCACCTTCAGGTGCGATTCCATTCCTGCCGGGTTGTCTCATAGTCGCGGCTGAAGCCGCTCACACAGTCTATCGCTGGGGAACCGGCTTCGCCGCCACCCCAGCCTACAACTGCCTGCAGCCTGAGATCATGCTCCCCAGGTCCCGCTTTTATTTACTGATCGATAAACGACCTGAGCTTCTTGGAGCGCACCGGGTGGCGCAGCTTGCGCAGGGCCTTTGCCTCGATCTGGCGGATCCGCTCCCTGGTCACGGTAAAGTCTTTGCCCACCTCTTCCAGGGTATGGTCCGACTTTTCCCCGATGCCGAAGCGCATGCGCAGGACCTTTTCCTCGCGCGGGGTAAGGGTTGCGAGCACCCGCCTGGACTGCTCGGAGAGGTTTTTCGCCACAATGGCATCCGACGGCAGCGGCACCTTCTTGTCCTCGATAAAATCGCCCAGATGGCTGTCTTCCTCTTCCCCGATAGGGGTCTCCAAGGATATGGGCTCCTTTGCAATCTTGAGAATCTTGCGCACCTTGTGCTCGGGATAGTCCATCTTCACAGCGATCTCATCCGGTGTGGGCTCCCTGCCAAGCTCCTGCACCAGGGCGCGTGAGGTCCTGATCAGCTTGTTGATGGTCTCGATCATGTGCACCGGTATCCTGATGGTGCGGGCCTGGTCTGCAATGGCCCGGGTGATGGCCTGGCGTATCCACCATGTTGCATAGGTGGAAAACTTGTAGCCCCGCCGGTACTCGAATTTCTCCACCGCCTTCATGAGCCCGATATTTCCTTCCTGGATGAGATCTAAAAACTGCAGGCCGCGGTTCACATATTTTTTTGCAATGCTCACCACCAGGCGAAGGTTTGCCTGGATCAGTTCCGTCTTGGCGGCATTGGTCCTGGCTTCCGCCTCCTCGAGAATCCTCACGGCCTTTCTCAGACCGTGAGCAGTAAGCCCGCCCTCGATTTCCAGGCACTTGATCTCTCTAACGCACAGATCGATCTCTTCTGCCGTACACATAAATTCTTCGGCTTCAAGGGCAAACTCTGCGAGAAAATCACAGATACTGCTGTCAGTCGATCCGGCACAGATACCATCCCGAATATTTCTCAGTTCCTTGATAGTTTTGCCGAAACTCTGCTCGTGACTCTTCAGGAGGCTCTCTTTTGCCTCGAGCTGTCTCTTGAGATCCTTGAGCCGGTTCCCGAAGGTATCCACCTGTTCCGGCAGAAAATGGATATCGTGGATGAGCCTTACGATCTCTTTGCTCACCTTTGCCATGTCTTTCTTGATCTTGTCTTTTTCCTTGTCCGCCTTGGCATGAAAGAATTTGAATTTCAGCGTCTTGAGCTTGGCCTGCTGTCCTTCGATGTCTTTGATGATCTCAAGGGTTTTACTCAGGGCGCTTTCCTCTTCGATATCATATATATCATCGATATCCACCACGTCCTTGAGCCTGATTACGTGGTTTTCCAGGGCAAGCCCGATCATGATTACCTCTTTGACCGTGACCGGAGAGTTGATAATCACATTCAGGATCTGACGCTGTCCTGCTTCGATCCTCTTGGCAATCTCCGTTTCATCCTCTCTGGACAGCAGAGAAACAGAACCCATCTCATGCAAATACATCTTCACCGGATCGGGTGACCTCAGCGAGCCGTCATCATGGATATCTACCTCGTCATCACCGCCCTCGTAATCGTCTTCGTTATCTACGAGCTGGATATCCTTTTCCGTGAAGAGGTCCATCACATCTTCGAGATCATCCGGCGTGATTACATCTTCGGGAAGGGCATCGTTTACCTCGTCATAGGTGAGGTAGCCCTTGGATTTACCTACTGCAAGCAGTTTCTGGACCTCTTTTGAATAGGCTTTTTTCTCGCTCATTGCCTTAATGCCACCTCCATAACATAGTTGCGGACATGTATCTTTTCCAGCATCTTTTCCTGCCTTTCTTTGAGTAATTGGTTTTGTCTCGACTTATTCTCTGTTTTATCAACCCGGGACAGTTCCTGCTGTATCCTGCGTATGTCTGATTCGATCGACAGAGTCTTAAACCGGCACAGCGTATCTATCAAGGCCTTGTTCTTATCCCCGGGAAATTCTCCCTCTGCCTTGATCTGTGCTGCATAAACGCGGATATGATCCGGACAGCGCACATCATCGATTCCCCTAGTTCCTTCCTTGATGAGATATGCAGCAAGCTCAGAGAGGTCCTTGTGGCGAATCGCACCTTTGAGCCCCAACTCTTTTACTAGTCTTATCGCATTATCGTCGAAAAGCATGAGCCTTACGATGATATATTCCTGGCTCCCCTCATCCATGTGCGGAAGGAGCGTATTTGGCGTGGTATTCCGTTTGCGATGGCTGAGCTGATGATGAACGCTCTCCGGCGATAC
The DNA here is from genome assembly GCA_964422755.1 of uncultured Bacteriovoracaceae bacterium. Lineage (GTDB taxonomy): Bacteria > Desulfobacterota > Desulfomonilia > UBA1062 > UBA1062 > DSAD01. The sequence continues at coordinate 2,410 of CAYRCP010000126.1, forward strand.
ACCGAGCCTCACCGAAAGCCTCTGAACAAGCAAATCCTGCAAAAACTGGTCTCTCATATGGGATATCATAGGAACAAGTTCCTTTATTATTATGTTCTGATCCTCAAGTTTTGATGGATCTCGGCCATAAAACGATTCATCAAAAATGAAATCCCAGATGGAGCGGGCTTCACCCATGAGCTGATCCCACTTCAGCTTCTCCGATCGTACTATATCGTCAGGATCTTTCCCCGTGGGCAGAACCACGACCTTGGGAATCATGTCGTTGCTGAGAAACGGCTCCACAGCTCTGCGCATAGCGTTTTTCCCTGCCGAGTCCCCGTCAAAAACCAGCGTGATGTTCTCGGTAAACCTGCTCAGGAGGTTGACGTGGTCTTCGCTCAGAGCCGTCCCCAGTGTTGCCACCGCGTTCGATATACCCGAATTGGCCAGAGAGACCACATCCATATACCCCTCTACCACGACAACCCCGCTGTCGCGCACAAGACCCTTGGCGCTGCAGAGGTTGTAGAGGACTGTGCGTTTCTTGAATACCGGCGATTCAGGGGTATTGATATACTTGGGTTCCGATGAATCCATTATCCTGCCGCCGAACCCGATTACCTCCGAAGAGATATCCCGTATGGGGAACATCACCCTGTCCCTGAATCGGTCGTAATACCCGCCTCTTTCCCGCTCGATAATCAACCCGCACGCAAAGGCCTTGTTGTACGGGATGCCCTTTCTCTTCAGCACCCGGCACAAACTGTCCCACGAGGCAGGGGCATATCCTATGTGAAAAGCCTGTATCGTCTCTTCACTAAGCCCCCTTTTGCGCAGATACTCGCGTGCGCCGCTTCCCTGGCTGCCGGCAAGCATGTGCTTATAAAATTCCATGGCATATCTGTTGATCTCGTAGAACTGTTTTTTCTCGGAAGATCTCTGCGTTTTCGCAAGATCAATAGAGAGATGAAAGCGCGTAGCAAGTTCTTGAAGTGCCTCAACAAAATTAAGACCCTTTATCTCCATGACAAAATTGATCGCATCTCCGCCTTTGCCGCAGCCAAAGCATTTATACATCTGTTTGACCGGGTCCACATTAAAGGAAGGCGTCTTTTCCTTATGGAACGGACACAGGCCGATATACGATCTTCCCCGCTTCTTGAGGTGAACGTATTCGGATATCACCGCGATGATATCGATATCCGCCTTCAATTTCTGTACTTCTATCCTGTCCATCAGCTCACATCAAAGACAACAATGGTCTTATTTCCTCCACCCTCATGGATGGAGCCATCAGAAAATATCTTTACCCCGGGCAGTTCCTTCAGGTATGCCCTGATTGCATTCTTGAGCCTGCCCGTGCCGGTGCCGTGGATGATCTCCAGACGCTCCTGCCCGGAGAGCACAGCCTGATCAATCGCCTTTTCAATGACCGGCAGGGCCTCATCGACCCTCATGCCCACGACCTTTATCGGCAGTACGATCTGTGAGGATGCAATCACCCTGAGATTCTTCCTCTTTGCAGCCTTTCCCTGGTATTGATCTATGGCCTCGATCTGTTCGAGCCCCACCTTCATACGCTTATCCCCAAAGAGGACCTCTGCCGTTTCCTGCCCCAGATCGAGTACTTCCCCGGATGTCTCGCTGCCTTTGAACTTCACGATAGAGCCTCTCTGAATTTTGAGCACCTCGGGTGCATCGGTTTTCTCTAATATCTGTTCAAACTCCCTGGCAACAGGGGATGTAGTGACCTCGCGGATAACCGCTCTGGGCTGGGGAACCTTACCCAGTTCCTCCACCTGAGCGATAAGCCTCTTATACCGCAGGGAGTATGTGATCTTATCCTGCTCAATCTCATTAAACGCCAGCCTGGCATTGAACTTTAACCGTGTTGCCTCTTCAAGCTCGTCGGCTGCCTGTTTTCTCATTGATGACGCCTGGGAGATATCCTCCATGGCCTGAGCAAGTGCGGAATGGGTATCACGCGAGATGATACCGCTCGCCTCCTGCAGAATCTCACGAGGAAAATCGATTGCTTCCAGGATCTCAAAGGCATGGCTCTGTCCGATTACCCCGTATTGAAGACGGTACATAGGCTTCATCCCGGTTTCATCGAAAGCGGTTGCCGCATTCTCCACGCCCGGTGAGGAAACTCCGTACAGCTTGATCAGATCGGAATGTGAGGTGGCAACCACGCAGGCACCTCTCTTGCGCAGGGCGTCGATGCATGCTACCGCGATTGCGCCGCCCTGCGAAGGATCTGTCCCGCTTCCCGGTTCATCCAGGAGCACAAGATCGCCTTTAGATACATGCGTATAGATATGTTTGAGTGCCAGCGCATGGGCAGTAAACGAGGAGAGGTCGTGTTCGATATCCTGATTCGTATCCATCTCCACCCATACCTTACCGAAAGGCGCGATCACGGAGTCTGCCCCGGCGGGGATGGCAAGCCCGCTCTTGGCCATGACTACCAGAAGTCCGAGCGTCTTTAACGCCACGGTCTTTCCCCCCGCATTGGGGCCGGAGATGATGAGGCAATCTTTTCCCCCGGGTATCGTGATATCCAGAGGTATGGTCTTCTCGCCGAGGCGCTCAAGCAGAAGCGGATGCCGCGCCCCTTGGAGTCGGACGCCGTCGGCTGAAATATGGGGGATTGTCGCATGATTTTTTATTGACCACCTGGCGCATGCATAGATCAGATCGATGAGACCGTAGCATGCCAGATTGTTCAGAATGACCGGAGAGGCCTCCCTGATCTGTGCGGTCAATTCCCTCAGGACCTGGTGTTCTTCCTCGAGAATGTCTGCGCGGAGCTGGTTTAAGGTATTGTTTTCCTCAATGATCGCCAGCGGTTCCACATAGGCAGTGCGGTTTGTACGGGAATAATCATGGGTAATACCCTTCATCTGGCCCCCGTAATCAAGCCGCAGGCAAATGACATACCGCTCATTGCGCTTGGTGATGATGTCATCCATCAGCACGGATTTGTCTCTCAGCTGATCAATGGTGTTCTGCAGTTTATCGAGGATCATGGCGCGGCGGGACTTATATCGCGTACGCATCGCACGCAAAATCGGGTTTGCCGCATCAGAGATCTCTCCGGTGGGAAGGATCATGGTCGAAATCTGGGCAGTCAGGCTCGAAAGCTTTTCAATCCCGCTGGTGATCTCAAGAAGGCACTCTCCTGTTTTCTCTATCCTCCGCTTGGTCCTGGCACATTCGCTGAGAACCTGGGCGATCGTGACGATATCCTGCCCTTCCAGCAGCGCGCCGTCCCTAATCCCCACCAGTTCCCTGATATCCGGAATGGAAGATAAGACGAGAGACTCCGTTGAAGAGATACTATCCATCATCTCCTCAAGCATTGCCCAGCGTTTTTTTGCCTCGTCCCACGTGTCAAAGGGCTGGAGATCATCCAGGGCCCCCAACCCCACATCAGAGACAACAAAAGAACGTATAAACT
>CAYRCP010000127.1:0-5848 GCA_964422755.1 uncultured Bacteriovoracaceae bacterium
CCCTTTCACCAGGGGCTGCCAGCCCCTGCCCTCAAGCAGGCTCAGACGCTGCGTGACCCCGCTGATGCGGGCAAGCGGCCTGGCATAGGCGGTATCAAAGGGGATAGACGCCCTCGAGAGCGCCTCCATAATCGGATAAGCCTGAGTCTGCGTACGCACGATTACGGCGATATCGCTCAGGGCATAGTCTGCCTGGGCCTTATTCACCGTTGCATTGGTCAGCCCCCCTGCCAGGGATTCGATCTCGCGCGCTATGAACTCCGCAGCAGCGGCGGTCTTCACAAATCGTATCGGCAAACCCGCGTGTGTAGAAATAATCGCATCATGACCAATAAATGCATTCGATACCTCAGCAACATGGGTGTTTAATCGATAGGTATCTTTTAAAGATATCGTCATTACCGGATGATAATCTTTACAAAAATCATTGAATGCATGTGCGTTGCTGCCCCTGAATCCATAGATTGCCTGGTTTGGATCGCCAATGACCAGCAGGCTTGTCACATCGCGTCCCAGCGCTTTCAGAAACGTATACTGTACCGGATTGATATCCTGAAATTCGTCCACCATGATGTGATCCCACGTGCAATGCTCACGGTTTTCGCCAACGATCCTTGTTGCCTCCTGAATAAGCCCCTCATAGGTGTAGTAGCCTTCTGCCTTGAGGGTTTCGAGGAGGTAGGCCTGCTGGTTTTCCAGCGGGGCATTGGTGCTCAGACGGTAATTCATGTCATCGATATAGGGCCTTGCCTTCTCGATGCCCCACGAACTGACCATATCTACAAGCATGGCCTCATCGGCGATATGGAACGAGATCCCGGCATCACGCATGATTTTTGCTGACAGGCCGTGGAAGGTATACACAGGGACCTCAATATCACTGAGACGTTCCTTGATCTCACGTGCTGCCTTTGTGGTAAAGGTAATGGCAAGCAGCGACCCACCTCCGTTATTCTTAAGGGCACTGATACGCTCCACCAGGGTCTTTGTCTTTCCTGTTCCCGGGCCTGCCGACACCATGAGGTTACCGTTATGGTTTTTAATCACCCGCATCTGATCCGGGTTCATCTCCATTTTCTCAGGCGGTATGACTTTTTTCTCTGCAGCCTTTTTTGCCGGCTTTTTCTTCACGCGCCGCGCGGGTTTCCCGAACAGGTCTGCAGTAAAAAGCATGTCAGCTTCATTGTCCTTGAAGACCTTCACGATGCCGAACCTGCCGTCATATCCCTCCTGTTTGTGAACATCTCCTGAGCGCATGCGCTCTATGCCAAGGGCAAGCACCTCCCCTGCAGCAGAGCGTATCTCTTCGATATCGATATCCAGCAACGCAGGCAGTTCTCCCCCCAGCTTCCTTATGACGGTATCATATGCAGCCGCAACCCTCTTTGATGAACTCCCCACCTGCATGATCTCGCCGAGGATCTCTTTGAGCGGGATCAATGAATAAAAAGGCCTTGCGGTAGGCGGGCGGGAATCATCGTGCCTGTCCGCGAGCTCTTCTACCCTGGACAGTACGCCCACCGTGAGCTGCCTGCCGCATACCGGGCAGATACCGCCCAGTTCCTTTGTCTCCCCTGGGTGAAGTACCACGTTACACTCCCTGTGCCCGTCGAGATGGTATTTGCCCTCTTCGGGAAAAAACTCCACCGTGCCGACGAGTCCGCTGCCGCTCTTCATGGCACCGAGCATGGCAAAGTAGTCGAGCGGGGTATCGAATATGGTTCCCTCCCTGCCCAGTTTTTCAGCGGAATGCGCATCCGAGTTCGAAACCAGATGATACTTGTCAAGGCTCTTCACCTTCCAGTTCATGGGCGGGTCGGAGGACAGGCCGGTTTCGACCGCGAATATGTGCGGAGCAAGATCCTCGTAGCAGTCATCGATGCAGTCATAACCGGATTTGGAGCCCATGGCCGAAAACCACGGGGTCCAGATATGAGCCGGAATGATAAAGGCGTTCTCATTCGAGGCAAGCACGATCTCTAAAAGATTGCGCGAGGTGATCCCCAGGATAGGTCTCCCGTCCGAGACGATATTCCCGATCCTGGCAAGAGAGGTGGCGATTGTCCGTGCCGCATCCATATCCGGCGCCACTACCAGGTGGTGCACCTTGCGCACCTTGCCGCCTTGTTTATATATGGTGCTGATCTCTGAGGTGAGCACAAACCGGACATCTGCCGGGCCGTCCTTGAGCCGAAAGAGACCGGGTTCTGAGGGTATAAGATTTTTGCTCAGTTCTTCAAACCAGACAGGATGGGTAAAATCACTGGTCCCAAGCACACTGATCCCCTTTTTCACCGCGCCCGCGGCAAGCGCTTCTATGGTAAGGCTCTTGCTCGTAGCACGGGAAAACCGGGAATGGACATGGAGGTCTGCGTAGAATTTCATGAGCGAAAAACTCTGGTTAAATATAAACACGTCATATGATATCTTGTCCTTACCTGCTCGTTCTGCTATCTTTATTACGATATGGATTTATCACGGAAACTCATTGCATTGATATTCATCACGTGCTTCATAGTAGCATGCTCCCGGGATAATCACAAGGAGGTTGTCCCGGCTGAAGATGCAGGTGAGACCCAGCCGGCATACGGCGATATCCTTGTTGAATCATCTATCGGCGATGCAAGCAACCTCATCCCCATGCTTGCCTCGGACAGCGCCTCCCATGAGGTTGCAGGGTTCATCTATAACGGTCTGGTCAAATACGACAAGAACTACAACATCGTGGGGGACCTCGCCGAGTCGTGGGATATTGAAAACGGCGGAACACTCCTGCGGTTTCACCTGCGAAAGGATGTTACCTGGCATGACGGGGAGAAATTCGATGCCCACGATGTCATCTTCACCTACAAAACCATCATCGACCCCAAGACGCCCACTGCCTATTCAGGTAAATACAAGCTGGTGAAAGAGGCGCGTCTCATCGACGACTATACCGTCGAGGTCACCTATGACAAACCCCTGGCCCCTGCCCTGATCAGCTGGGGATCACTGCAGATGCTCCCGGAACATCTCCTGAAGGGAAAAGACATCACCTCTTCCCCTCTGACCAGAATGCCCGTGGGCACCGGGCCGTTCAAGTTCAAGAGCTGGAAGACCGGGGCAAATATCACCATGGAGACAAATGAAAACTATTTCGATAAAAGGCCGTATATCCTTGGCATAAACTACCGGGTCATACCGGATCAGAACACCCAGTTCATGGAGCTCAAGGCAGGCAATATCGATATCATGGGGCTGTCCCCGCTGCAGTATCTCAGGCAGACAGACAAACCGGGCTTTCAGACCATGTATGCCAAATACAAATACCTCGCCGACGGATACACCTACCTGGGGTTCAACCTCAACCGGACCCCGTTCGATAATCACCGCATCCGCCAGGCCATTGCCTATGCCATCGACAAACAGGAGATCATCAAGGGGGTGCTGCTGGGCCTCGGCCAGGAAGCCACCGGCCCCTATAAACCCGGAACCCCTTGGTACAATCCCGGGGTGGCCAAATACCCCTATGACCCGCAAAAGGCACTTTCCATCTTCAAGGAATTCGGCTACGAGGACCATGACGGGGACGGGATAATCGACAAAGACGGAAAACCGTTTTCCTTCAGTATCATCACGAACCAGGGCAACGCCCTGAGAGAAAAGACGGCGCAGATCATACAGCAGAGGCTCAAGATCGTGGGCATCGAGGTAAAGATACGCATTATTGAATGGACGGTCTTTCTCAAGGAGTATGTTGACCGGGGGAATTTCGATGCGATTATCCTCGGATGGAACATCCTGCAGGACCCGGACCTGTACAATGTATGGCATTCCAGCAATGCCGTTAAGGGCGGTTTGAACTTCGTGGGGTATAAGGACCCCGAAGTGGACGATCTTCTTGAAAAAGGCAGACATACCTTTGATACAGAGATGAGGAGGAAATGTTATTTCCGGATACAGGAAATCATGGCAGACCAGCAGCCGTATGTGTTTCTCTATGTGCCGTACAGCCTGCCGGTGGTGAGCGCACGGTTCAAGGGGATAGAACCTGCTCCGGCAGGGATCACATACAACCTCGAAAAATGGTATGTCCCCCTGCCGGAACAGAAGTATCAGGTGCTGCCATAGGAGTGTTATGCTGAAATATCTGCTTAAACGTATCTCTATCCTGGTCCCGACCTTCATCGGGATCACCATTGTGTGCTTTGCGGTCATCCACCTGGCACCGGGTGAACCTACGGACATGCAGACCGAGCTCAACCCGAACATCACCTCCGAGTCCATCGAACAGCTCAAACACCACTATGGCCTGGATAAGCCGTTGACCACGCAGTATTTTATCTGGATGAAAAATGTCGTGAAACTGGATTTCGGGCGCTCCTTATCATCCGATGCACGCCCGGTGTGGGAAAAGATCAAGGAGCGAATGCCCATCACCATCTATATCAATATCTCTTCCATGATCATCATCTTCATCGTCGCCATACCGCTGGGGGTGATCTCGGCGGTCCATCGCGGCAGCCTCACCGACAGGTCCATCACGGTGTTCGTCTTTATCGGGTTTTCCATCCCGGGTTTCTGGCTTGCACTTCTGTGCATGGATTTTTTGGGCGTCCGTCTGGGCGTCCTTCCCATCTCGGGCATACACTCCCCGGGATATGAACACATGGGGATTCTCGAGAATATCTGGGATATCACCCGTCATCTGATGCTGCCGGTTATCATCTCCGCTTTCGGCGCGCTGGCAGGGCTCAGCAGATACATGCGCTCGAGCATGCTCGAGATCATCCGGCAGGACTACATCCTCACGGCCCGGGCCAAAGGTCTATCAGAGAGGACCGTGATCTATAAGCACGCCATGAGAAATGCCCTGCTCCCGGTAATAACCATCCTGGGGCTGTCCATCCCCGGCCTTATCGGCGGCAGCGTTATCTTTGAAAGCATCTTTTCCATACCGGGACTCGGCAAGCTGTTTTATGACGGTATCATGATGCGGGACTACAACCTCATCATGGGGAGCCTCACCATCGGGGCAGTACTGACGCTTTTTGGCAATCTCATCGCGGATATCGCCTACAGCATCGCCGATCCGCGAATACGGGCCAGCTGATATGGGATTTACGTCGCGTCTGTTCAGAGACAAACTGGCAGTTGTCGGGCTCATCATTGTATTGAGCTTTTTCATCCTGTCGGTTCTCACACCGCACATTGCACCCTACGACCCCAATATCATCGATGTCGAGAAGATCCTTGTCCCCCCTTCGTGGGAACACCTCTTCGGAACCGATGATCTGGGCAGGGATGTCTTTACCCGTATGCTCTACGGCGCAAGCATCTCGCTCAAGGTGGGCTTTGTCGCGGTGGGTATAGCCGTGCTTGTGGGGGTTTTCTTAGGCGCCATAGCAGGCTACTACGGCGGCTGGATCGACATCATCATCATGCGGTTTGTGGATATCATGCTCTGCTTCCCCTCCTTCTTTTTGATCCTTGCGGTTATCGCCTTTATGGAGCCGAGCATCTTCAATATCATGGCAGTCATCGGACTGACCTCGTGGATGGGTATTACCCGCCTGGTGAGGGCCGAATTCCTCACGCTCAAGGAGCGGGACTTTGTCCTGGCGGAAAAGGCCATGGGGGCGAGCAATTTCCGGATCATCTTTGTACACATTCTCCCCAATGCCATGGCACCGGTACTCGTGGCAGCTACCCTGGGAATTGCAGCTGCCGTGCTCGTGGAATCGGCCCTGTCGTTCCTGGGCATCGGTGTGCAGCCGCCCACACCCAGCTGGGGCAACATCCTCACCCAGGGCCAGAGCGTGCTCGGCATCGCCTGGTGGCTCTCGTTCTTCCCCGGCATGGCCATCCT
>CAYRCP010000128.1:0-5755 GCA_964422755.1 uncultured Bacteriovoracaceae bacterium
TGCTCGCAATGACAATATTCAGATTTTGCAAAGGCCTACAAATGAGATAGCAGTGATTGGGCCTTCGGCCTCGGTTTGGCCTTACCCGCACTACCACGTCCACACGATGTGGGTTTCTACTTCTATCTAAAATTCGTCCAATTCGGCTGTCCTGCCAAATTGTGACTCGGCACATCCTTGTGCCTCGCCCTGCGGGCGAAACTGAAGTTCGCCCAATTCTTCTATCCTGAAGAATTGTGAATCAAACGGTTTTGAGCCAGGAAAGCGTACTGCCCAGTATCCTGGCGTAGACCTGCTGCTCGGAAACACCTGCAGAGTCAGGCAGCTTAAATGAGTGGTTTCCCCCTTCAACCACATCAAGGATGCATGGTGCATCTATTCGCGCCAGCACGCCCCTGAGCTTGTCAGTATCACAGAACGGATCCTTGGAGCCGGCAAAGAACAGCATCGGGGTCCTGAGCCGGTAGAGATGTGCATCTTTCAATTGATCTTTCTTTCCCGGCGCATGGAGGGGATAGCCGAGGAAAATGAGCCCTTTGACCGTCATGTAGCCTTCTGCAACCACCTGGGATGCAATCCTGCCGCCCAGGGACTTCCCGGCGGCAACGATGGAAGAGGGTTTGTAGACAGGGTGGTCCCTTAGAAACTGGCACACATTCACCCATGTCGCTTCCAGCACACCTTCGCCATCAGGGGATTTCCGACCTTCATCACGGTAGAGAAAATTGAACCGCATGCACAGGTACCCTGTTTCTGCGAGAACATTTGCCATATGGACAAGCAGCGGATGGAACATGCCGTTGCCGGAACCATGGGCAATGATAACCCCGGGACTCTCCCCGTATTGAAAGTTATCCGGCACCGATATAATCCCCGAGACCTTTTTGTCTTTCCCAACCGGCACAAAAACATATTCTTCAGAAACCATCAGATGCTCCCCCTTATCATATAACAAGACTACACCTGTTCATAATTTTTTTCGACTGCAGATCTTATGCCCTGGCTTTTTTTCATAACAAGAAATCGAGGGATATCAAAGGAGAGATTGCATCTTGCAATTTAAACCATGATCCTTTAGTGATCATGAGGTGTCGCCACACTCATGGAAAACTCTTTTGGGAGTATTATGTGCATGCCTGGTGCTCTTGTCCGGAATCATGATCTGTATTCCACTTCATTCTGCCGGCGAACAGACCCGCCCTGGGGTATCTTCTGACATGAGTTTAAGAGAGATTGCCCGCAACAAACTCCACCATGACGGCACGCGGTTTACAAATCCCCTCAACGCAAAACACTACAGGAATTTCTCCGAGCTGCTCCGCTGGAAGCTCTTATCCACAAACGAGTTCAAACAATTCTACACGAATGAAGAGGTCCTGCCGGTCCGCATCGACTGGTCCAAGGTCGCAGATCATAAAGGACTGAATATCACGTTCATCACACACTCCACGATCATGATCAAGGACATGGACACCTACATCCTTGTGGACCCGGTGCTCTTCGGTCTCTTCTGGCCCATCACCAATTTCACTCCGCTCGATTTTGATCTCGAGGATATGCCGAAACCGTCTTACATCCTCGTCACTCACGGCCACTATGACCATCTCGACAAGCAGTCATTGCGGTATTTCGCCGATACTGCTCACTATATCGCACCGCTGGGATACCGGGATATTTTTGAAGATGTCGGGGCGCATCAAACCACCGAACTGGACTGGTACGACTCTTACCGCGCCGGATCCCGGGAGATCATGCTGCTGCCGTGCAACCACTGGACCATGCGCAACCCCTTTGCCGGGCCCAATACCGCCCTGTGGGGATCTTTTCTCATCAAAACATCCACCGGTCACACGATCTATATCTCGGGAGACACTGCATACTTTGACCGGTTCAACGAGATCGGCCGGGAATTCGATATCGACCTCGCCATATTCAATCTCGGCGCCTATGAACCGCGCTGGTTCATGAAAAAATCCCACATCAGCCCGGAAGACACCGTCAAGGCATTTCAGGAACTCGGGGCAGAAAAACTCCTGGTTGTTCACTGGGGAACGTTTCGCCTGGGTGACGAACCGGTATACTTCCCGCCAATCGCCATTGCTGAGGAAATGAAAAAAGCCGGGCTTGAACCCCGGCTTGTGGATCTCAAGCATGGTGAAACCATGTTCTTTGATTAGGCGCCGCGAAAAGGCACGTGGCACCTGATGAAAAACGCCACCTCACGGAGGTATCCGGCAATCGGCAGCTCTCAGTGATCAGAGCCGTCTCGTTTCAGCTTTTGGCCCTCTCGAATCCCCGCTCAAGATCCGCGATGATATCATCGGTCTCTTCAAGACCCACGGCGAGCCTGAACAGTGTATCGATGATCCCGAGTTCATAGCGTTCTTCCCTGGTATAATCATAATAACTCACGCTTGCCGGATGGGTGATCAGTGATTCCGCACCGCCGAAGCTCGGTCCAATCAAGATCATTTCCAGAGAATCCAGGAACCGGTTGGCGGATTCCAGATCGCCCTTCATCTCAAAGGTAACGACCCCCCCGGCTCCTCTCATCTGTTCCCTTGCAATGTCGTAGTGCTGATGACTCTTGAGGAAGGGATAGTACACCCGTTTGACATCGGGGTGGTTCTCGAGAAAACGGGCAACTTCAAGCCCTGTTTCGTTCTGTTTCTTCACACGCAGCGGGAACGTCTTAAGCCCGCGGAGAAGCAGGTAGCAGCAGTGAGGATCGATGAGTCCGCCCATAGACTTGTGAAGGGTCCGTATCGGCTCAATCAGCTCTTCTCTTCCCACTACGGCACCTGCCAGGATATCGTTATGTCCGGAGAGATATTTGGTTGCAGAATGGGTCACCAGATCGATACCGAACTCCAATGGCTGCTGGTTGATGGGGGTCGCGATGGTGCTGTCTATAAGCGTCAGCACATTATGCTTGTCTGCGATTTTCTTGAGCAGCACGAGGTCAAAGACGTTCAGGTACGGATTGGTGGGTGATTCGGAAAAGATAAAGCGGGTATTCTCCTTTATTGCCCTTTCCAGTGCATCATAGTCGCCAAAAGGCACAATGGTGCATTCAATGCCGAATCTCTTCAAGTAAGACCTGCAGAATTCCAGCGTCTTCTTATAGCTGTCATCGGTAATAACGATGTGATCGCCGGTGCGTACCAGGGAGAGGATGGTGGTGGTAATGGCCATCATGCCTGAAGAGAAAACCACGCAATCCTCGGCTCCTTCCAGATCGGCGAGCCTTTTCTGCGCAATGAGTTCGGTGGGATTGCCATATCGTCCATACTCAAAGCGTTTTTTCTTATCTTTTGTGTATTCCCTGATGTCGTTGCTGTCTTTAAAGGTAAAGGTCGATGTCTGGAAAATCGGTGTCGTCAGGGAATCGGCATATTTAGGCCTGTTCTCACCGGCATGAATGGACCGTGTTGACATCCCGGTGGTGTTATTGTTTTCTTCACTCATTCTATACTCTCCTTTTCATTACCACCACGTTGCGAGATGGAAATGTATAATGCGAAAGGTTATCAATTTATATGGCTATTATATTGCCGCTTTTTCTGTCAAGGAGAATCACCAGATGTCAGGAGATGAGCAAAACAGGTTGAACGGCTTTGATCGAATGTGCTATCAGCTTAAAACGCATGAAAGACACCATTGAAACCATCAAGGCCTTAGCCAAGACCCATTTTTCGGGCGCCAAATATTCTCATGACTGGGAACATACGCTCAGGGTATACAAGCTGTGCATGCATATCGGCAGGATTGAAGGCGCCGACCTGGAGGTTTTGACCATTGCCGCCTATCTGCACGATGTGGGCAGAGCCCATCAGGACAAGCTCAAGGGCGCGGTATGCCATGCAGAAAAAGGCTCCGAGATCGCCCGTGATATACTCACGACCTGCCCCATTCCCGAAGAAAAAAAAGATAACATCATTCATTGCATACAGTCTCACCGGTTTCGCAACAGCCACCATCCGCAGACACTGGAGGCAAAAGTGCTCTTCGATGCCGACAAGCTCGATGCCATTGGTGCCGTCGGCATTGCCAGGGCCTATCTCTTTGCCGGAGAAGTCGGGGCCGTGCTGCACAACCCGGATGCAGACCCGGCAAAGGTAAAGCCTTACAGCAAGGACGATACCGGCTACCGGGAATACAAAGTGAAACTCTCCCAGGTCAAGGACCGCATGCTCACCGGCGAAGGAAAACGTATGGCACAGGACCGCCATGCCTTTATGGAGACATTCTTCCAGCGGTTCCTGCATGAGCATGATGGAGAGCTGTAAAAGATAAAGCAGTTTCCGGCTCTCAGCATTCATGATCCGAAAAAACGTCCTCAGAATCCATTGAAATACCGGAGTGATGAAGTACTGAAATAAAACGGGCTGAGGTTTTCCTGTATGACTTTCGCGTCAATCCCGCCCATCTGCGCCGGAGGTATGTGATCGAATCCCATGGATGTATTTCGCTGCAATTCATGATACATAAGCATATAGGAGACACACCATACAATGCATGAATTGCCGGTCACACAGAGCATACTCGATATTGTCTTGAAACACGCGCAGATGAACGGGGTGACAAAAATCCATACCATCAGCCTGGCAATCGGCAAGATGAGCGACCTGGAAGACGAGTGGGTGCAGCGTTATTTCGATTACCTGAGCAAAGACACGCTTGCCCAGGGTGCAAGACTCAAGATCGAACGGACCCCGGTAGTGCTGGGCTGCGAGTCCTGCTCTCACAATTTCGAGGTGGATATCAAGAAAATGGAGGACATTGTCTGTCCGCAGTGCGGAGAAAAAAAGTTTTCACTCATCTCCGGCAGGGAATATTATATCAAGAACATGGAGGCCGAGTAATGGACGAAATACAGCTCATTGAGATTAAAGAAGACATCCTCTCTGACAACAAAAACCTTGCAGATGAGTTGCGGGCAGCACTCAAGCAGGACAAGACCTTTGTATTGAACCTCATGGCCTCACCCGGGGCAGGAAAAACAAGCGTTATTCTCAGGACCATCGCTGCGCTCAAGGAGCGCTTTCGCATCGGGGTTCTCGAAGCTGACATCGACTCCATCGTGGATTCAGAGAAAGTCGCTGCCACCGGTGTTCAGGCTGTTCAGCTTCGAACAGGCGGATTCTGTCACCTGGATGCACCCATGGTGGTGAAGGGTCTGGAGGCCTTTGACCTGAAGAGCCTTGACCTGGTGATTATCGAAAACGTGGGCAACCTTGTCTGTCCTGCCGAATTCGATACCGGGGCCATCAAGAATGCCATGATCCTCAGTGTGCCTGAAGGCGATGACAAACCCCTGAAGTATCCCCTCATGTTCAGCATCTGTGATGTGCTGCTGGTGAACAAGATTGACTATCTCGGCCTGTCCGACTTTGATATGCATGCCTTCAAAGACAGGGTGATCAGCCTCAACCCCAGCATCACCATCATCGAGGTATCATGCAAGACCGGCGAAGGGATCGAAGCCTGGGCAGAATGGCTTGCCGGGGAAGTTGAGGGGTTTACCGGGAAGAACTGATTCATCCGGGATACAGGAGCAGTTGGGCAATTCAAAGAAGTTACGGAGTAATGGAGTATTGGAGTGGTGGAGTACTGGGTAAAGACTGAAGCTACTGTTGAAAGAGCTCTTTAGGCTGTAGGTGCCCTGAAAGAAATGCCCTTGGGGTGCTGAAGGCTGTGAGTAAATACATCCTTTCCATTGCCCCATCATCTTTTCCTAACAGTCTAAACACCT
>CAYRCP010000129.1:0-3172 GCA_964422755.1 uncultured Bacteriovoracaceae bacterium
ACCAGGAACGACACACCGAGGTCATTGAACATATCCCTCTGCATCGACCACTCCCCTGCCCAGGACACGGCATACCTTCCGGTCTGTGATTTCTCACCGCTCCAGATCACCTGAACCCTCTGTCCACCCACGCTCTGCTTTTCCAGCAGCTTCGTGATGTCGGCTGCCGAATAGCTCGGACCGTCCCCGGTCACCACACCGGTCACCATGACCACGGGCTGCTGGTCCATGCGCATCAGGGGGTACGGGCCTGCAATCCGCTTGAAATTGCCGATCTCGGTGGCCGGGACCGGAGGCCCCTCGATAAGAGAGTTAAACGTAAGCGATCTCAGGTCTGCTGTCGTCGAGCGCTGAATTCTCGCAAGCCTGACAATGATGGGAACAGGCTCACGTTCCCGGGGCAGGCTTGCCCATGAACTCGCATCACCGGCAAACAGGGTACGGACCGTACGTGCGGCCTGGGATGCCACAACACCCCGAACAGACGCCTTCTGGTGATCCACCTCGTAGCGGATCCTTTCAGTCCCGGGCCGGGCGGTGAAGTCCACATCGGTTACACCGGGCATGGCCTCAAACAGTGATTTGACCTTCCAGGCCAGGGACAGACGCGTTTCATCGTCAGGCCCATACACCTCTGCCACAAGAGGCGAAAACGAGGGAACTCCGGGAGGACGCTCTGCAACAACAACGACCATATCCTTTCCCGACAGTACAGATTCAATAATCGGCCGCATATCCCGGGCTATTTCATGACTTCTTCTGCTCCTGGCAGCATTCGGCAGCAGTTGGATCTGGATCTCGGCCTGATAAGGACTTTTCCGGAAATCGTAATGGCGCACCAGCCCCAGGAATGATACCGGGGCTGGGATGCCGACATACACATTGCATGCACTCACCTCGGGAATTATTTTCAGTTTTTGTGCAGCTTCAACCACGATTGGATACGAGTCTTCCAGCTGGGTGGAAGGAGGCAGGTCGACCATGATGGAGACCTCATTGGCATCATCGTCCGGCATGGCACGGATAATGGCGATGCGCGCCGGTATCATGGCAATCACAACGACAAGGAGAATGATTGCCAGCGAGTATACGGCAAACATACGCATCGGCTTGTCCATGATCCAGGCAAGAGTCCGGCTATAGTATGCAGTAAGGTTTAATCCCTGGACCTTATCCGGTTCATGGCTGGTCCGGTTCCCGGATGAAAAAAGCCTGAGACACAGGTACGGGGTAAGGGTAAAGGCGATGAACAGTGAAAATATCATGCCAAGACACGCACCTACGGGAATCGCCCGCAGATACTGCCCCACCATGCCGGTAACGAATGCGGTCGGCACCAGGGCGCAGATCACCATCAGGGTTGCAAGCGTCGTGGGAGGGCCCACTTCCTGCACGGCATAGGCAGCGACCAGCGGCGTCTGTGCATCCCCGCTGTGCCAGTGCCGGTGGATGTTCTCGATGATAACGATGGCGTTATCGATGAGCAGGCCTATGGAAAAGACCATTGTCGAGAGGGTCATACGGTTGAGTGTAAACCCGGTAAGATGGTAGACAAAAGGCACAAACACCAGGGTTACGGGCAGCGTGACTGCCGTCACCACCCCTGCACGCCACCCCAGGGTGAAGACAACCAGGAAGATGGCCGCCAGGATCGTGATGAACATGTGCCAGTTGACCTCGATCAGGGTATGCTCGGCCTTTTCCCCGGAATCACGGGTAACAGACATGTGGACAGTACCCGGAAGAAGATCGTGTGCGAGCTTGTCCAGCACCACCCTCGCCTCGCGGGTGACCACGGTGACATTCGAGCGGTCCACCTTTGTCACTGCAAGCGTGACGGCCGGATATGCCGACCACATGGTGTCCCTGCCCATGCGGGATACATAGTTATCAGGTTCTGCTGCACCGTCGCGGACATCTGCCACATCCCGCAGGTAGATGGGCCCTGCCGCGTTCGCACCTACAATGAGCACCCCGGTGTCTGCTGCTGATTGCAGAAACGCACCCGCCTCGATATCCAGCACCCCTTGAAGCCCGGAGACTGATCCGGCAGGCAGGCGTAAATTCGCGCCCTGGATTGCCTGGACTACCCGGTCGGCGTTGATGCCGCGCTCTGCAAGACGTCTTGCATCGAGTTCGACCAGAATCGACCGTGACTGGCCGCCGATGATATCAACCCGCGACACGTTTGGAATCTGCCTGAGTTCATCAGCCATCTCCGAGGCGATCTTCCTTAAAATTTCCGGTCCTTCTTCTTCCGACCACAGGCTTACGGCAAGCGAGGGTACTTCCGCCATGCCCCTGGGCTTTACCAATGGAGCTGAAACCCCGGGAGGGAGCCGGTCCATATTGGCATTGAGCCTGTCGTACAACTGGGTGAGTGCCTTTTCCCTGGGCACGCCGTCCACAAACTCCACGGTGAAGACCACGGCGTGCTCCCCTGACGAGCTTGCCACATGCTTGACATCCGGGATCTCCCGTATCCAGGAGCTCACAGGCCGTGCAATACGCTCATCGACATCCTGTGCACCTCTGCCCGGATACGAAAAAATCACATCCGCAACAGTAATGGTAACCGATGGCTCGTCTTCTTTCGGAACCACCCAGACCGCCATCACACCCAGGACAACAGTCATGATCATAATCAGGGGTGTCAGTTTGGACACAATGAAATATTCGGCAAATCTGCCCGTGAAACCCATAATGTGATCCGTGCTTCTCACGGGTTGATCTCCTCGACAGGCTGCCCGTCTCTGATGCCTGCCTGCTCGGGCAGCAGTATCACCCGGTCTCCCTCATGGAGACCTGCCAGAACACCGACCTCCTTGCCCCTGTCTTCTCCGATGATCAGCCAGTGAAGTCGCGCCTCGAAGTCACTGGTTACAACGAATGCACCGGTAAGCCGGCCCTTTTCAATGAGTGCGCTCTTCGGTATGAAGATCGCGGCAGTCTCCGGCTGCCCCTGAGGAACCTCAACCTCGGCGAGCGTTCCGGCCTTGAAGCGCCTGTCCTGATTGTCAATGAGGAGCTGCACCCGTTGTCCGGGTGCCTGGGTGCTCCCTGAAGACATTACCCCCTCTATAGTTCCCTGAATGTTCCGACCTTCTATCCTGAGCATGAGCGTGTCTGAAGGTTTGAGTCCAGCTGCGAGATCGGACCCCACCGGGGCGAT
>CAYRCP010000129.1:3272-5736 GCA_964422755.1 uncultured Bacteriovoracaceae bacterium
GCAACGTCGAGCGCAGTAGAGGCCGTATCGAATGCAGCTGCTGCCTGTCTTTTGCGTGCAAGCAGGTCCTGTGTATCCAGTCGGATGAGAACACAATCCCCAGCCACGCGGTCCCCTTCCCGGAAGTCGGCATCGAGTACCTTTGCCATGACACGCGCCGCAGGAGTCGACCTGCGGACCGGCTCCGTGAAGCCGGACAAAATAACAGGCCGGGCAACCTTCAGAGCCTGTACAGCTGCAGTGTTTACCTTGACCGGGGCCTTCTTTGTGCTGGCGGATGCCTCACCACCTGTTGAATCATTGCTGCACCCGGATGCCAGAAAAACAGCGAGACAAAGAGCTGTTATCATATACATAAACAATGGGTTGTGATGGATACGTATATCTCCTTCAGGCCGCACAATACATTTCATTGAGATCTCCTTATTTCGTTTAACGAGGTCCCTGTTATCTCCGGGCACGCTCTCAAAACAGTCAAAAACAACTCTTGCGGTTCATGATCAATTCATCTTCATCCTTGTGCTCATGCGAGTATGCCCGGAAGATGTACGTGCTGATCTATCCACATGGTATGACTGACGATTCCATAATTGCTCAAGCCCCGGGCCAGCTGCAGGCCCAGGAGGCTCTTTTTCTGTCCGGACGAGTCAAAGGCCCAGTGGATATTGACAATGAGATCCGATCCATAACCATTGCTGCGGTATACCGACATGCCCATGAAGCGACCGGGTTCCACAGGCAATGAAACCTCTGTGCAGAGCCGTAAGGCATCATCAAATTCATGTTCCTGTGCAATTCGTACACTTATGACTTCAAGGCAGTTCAAGTTCTCCCCTCTTCCTGTACTGGTTCTCAATGATATAGCCAGAAGGATGCCAAAATATTTTAATGAATAAAAACAAGGGTAAATCAATTTCAGGGACGTATTAATCGTGATATTCAACGTTTATTATTGCGATATATCACGATATCGTTGTATGTCATGATATAAATTGAAATGTTTTGTTATCTTGGGAGCAATGCAATGAAAATCGACGAAAACGAGTTCTTCCGGCAGGCGGCACTGCGGATCTGCGGCAGTCTTGATATCGGCAGGGCAATGGCTGATTGCATCCACTACATCAAAGATTACCTGCCCGTGTCCGAGATGTGTCTGAGCTGGCTTGAACCGGATACCGGAATTATTCGGAACCTCGTAAATGCAACGCCTGCAGGAGAAACTTGGGTAATTTCACCGATACACGTCCCAAAGAAGATCATCCGGCTCATTGAAAAACGCCTCAGTGAATGGCAGGAGGTAAGGATCGAAAATGACCCCCAGCAGGATCCGGCCGTCAGGACCATTCTCCCCTATTATAGGACATTAGAGCCTTCCGTTATGTATATGATCCTTGTCGTAGAGGGAACGCTTCTGGGTGCTGTCGGCATCCTGGCAGAAGGAAAAGGTGTGTTCACCTCGACCCATGCCCATCTTCTTTCCCTGCTGCGCGAGCCCTTTGCCATCGCCATGTCCAATGCCCTGAGATACCAGGAGGTCCTGAAGCTCAAAGACATGCTGGATGCAGAAAACCGGGAGCTCAGCCGGGAGCTGCTCGGCTCGGCAGAAGATGAGATCATCGGTGCCGAATTCGGGCTGGCCGGGGTCATGGAGATGGTCAGGCAGGTGGCACCATTGAACAGCCCGGTCATGCTGCTGGGGGAAACAGGCGTGGGCAAAGAAGTGATCGCGAACGCCATCCACCGTTTGTCACAAAGGGCTGACGCACCCTTTATCAAGGTGAACTGCGGGGCCATCCCTGAGGGGCTTCTTGATGCCGAACTCTTTGGGCACGAGAAAGGCGCGTTTACCGGAGCCATTTCCCAGAAAAGAGGCCGTTTTGAACGGGCGCACAAGGGCAGCATCTTCCTGGACGAGATCGCCGAACTCCCTCCCCAGGCACAGGTACGCCTCTTACGGGTCCTGCAGCACAAGGAGATCGAACGTGTGGGAGGAACAGAAACCATACCCGTGGACGTACGCATTATCACCGCCACGAACAGAAACCTTGAAAAAATGATCCGCACCGGAAATTTTCGCGAGGATCTCTGGTACCGGCTCAACATCTTCCCGATCATCATACCTCCGCTGCGTCAGCGCACAGAAGACATCCCGGCCCTTGTCCATCATTTTGTAGAGAAAAAATCAGGGGAGCTCAAGATCCACACACCGCCGACCGTATCCAGCATTGGATCAGAGCGGCTCAAGGCCCACAATTGGCCGGGCAACGTGAGAGAGCTGGAGAACCTCATCGAGCGCGAACTCATCCGAAGGCGGGGCATGGATAACAGCGGGCTGCTCTCCTTCGAGTCTTTCAATCCATCCGCTCAAGAAGAACCCGGCCTCGGTCTGCCCGGTAACGGACATGCATTCTCTTCTCTCGATAATGTCATCTCCAGGCATATCAAAGATGCCTTGCGTTTGACT
>CAYRCP010000130.1:0-5731 GCA_964422755.1 uncultured Bacteriovoracaceae bacterium
CCATGCGTATTCCTCCTCATATCGTAAGCTTGCGTGTATTATACGTTCAGTCGGGTGTTCTCTTCAAGAGCAAATATCGAGACTTGGGGGGTTATGATCTTAGGGCCAGAGGTTCAGAGGTCCAAAGGGCCAAAGTGTTTTGAATATTCTGGAAGCTCGAGATCCTAGGCACAAAGGCACAGAGGCACAAAGTTTTTTTTGCAAGACTTGGGGCTCATGATCTCAGGCAGAAGGCAGAGCAAGACTTGGGGTGCACGAACCCGCGTTATAGGCTGTAGACTGTTAGACTGAAGGCTGGAGGGATAAGACATTTTAAATTTCGAATTTCGAATTTCGGATTTCGGATTTAAAAAAACCGTGTAATCCGTGAAATCCGTGCCAAAAAAAATAAATCGAGACTTGGGGAGCATAAACCTGGGCTTTTGCGCGGACAGCAGCTTTTTAGTTTTGCAATTGGCTCGTGATTATAATAAATATAAGCGTTGGTGGTTTTGCAATAAAAATTCCGTTAGTGGTCATTGCGAGCACAGCGAAGCAATCTCTTGGTGCATAACCCATCGATATTATAAGATTGCTTGGTCACTTCATTCCTTTCAATGACTTCGCTGTGAGATGTTGTGCGAGATCGGCAATTGCTCAGATAACGGGCGTGCTTTAAGACAGCAACTTTTTATTTATTATGAAAATTATGTTGGGAGGGAATATGGGTTATAGAGAAGATACCCTGTGCGGCATGTTCCACAATCAGGCTCTGCGGTATGGTGACGACTATACCTTTCTTAAGGGGAAGTTCGATACGGACGGCTCCCCTGTGGGTGAATATCACGACATCACCTGGAAGCAGGCACGACAGGAAGTTATTGACGTGGCGCGCGGTCTTATGGCTCTCGGGCTGAAAAAGGGTGATACGGCCGTTATTTTTGCGGAGAGCCGGCCGAGATGGATCATAGCGGATCAGGCGATCCAGGCAAGCGGCGCCATCGGCGTGCCGCTTTATCCCACGGTATCTCATGAAGAACTCGTCTATATGATCAAGGACAGTGAGGCGAAGTTGATCATTGTTTCAACCAGAGCCAGGGCTGAACAGATTATCGAAATCAGAAACAGCGACAGCGGGCTGAAAAAGGTCCCGATCATCCTCATGAGCCCCTGGGAAGGCCCAAAAATAAAAAAACTTCATACCTTCTCAGAGATCATGGAAAAAGGGAAACAGGTTGCACGAGAAGCTGTGGAGGAGAACATCCAGCGGGTGATCCCCGGGGATACGGTCTCTATCATCTATACCTCGGGGACAACCGGAAAACCAAAGGGCGTAGTGCTTACCCACAACAACTTTGTATCCAATATCATTCAGGGCACGAGGTCGGAGCTCATGCTGCGGCAGAAGGAAAAGGATCTGCACCTTACTTCGCTGGTTCATTTACCGCTGTGTCATTCCTATGGCAGAACCACCGATTATCATGTCGCCGGGCTGTATTTCGGCGGGGTGCTGGTATTTGCCGAGAGTTATGAAACCATTGCACGCGATCTCTTAGAGATCAGACCGAATGTCATCACCTCCATTCCCAGGTTTTTCGAAAAAACCTATGACATCATTCTCTCCACGATATCGAGACAGAAACCCATATACCGTGCCCTGTTCAACTGGGCGATGAAAAAGGGAGAGATCTATGTGGATGCCATGGCCCAGGGCAAGAGGGTTTCTCTTCTTGATCTGAACATGTTTGGCCTCGCAAACATGCTGGTATTTGACAGGCTCAAGAAGATGATGGGGATGGACAGGCTCGTTATGGCAGCATCGGGCGGAGGCAAGCTCTCCAAGGAGGTGTGCACTTTTTTCAGGGCCCTCAATATTCAGCTGAGCGAAGGTTATGGGCTTACCGAGACTTCTCCGATCATCAATTTCAACGAACCGGCAATCATCGATAACGGCAAACATGGACCGCTTTACAATATATTCCATGAAAAGATCATGAACATGACCACGGATATCATGGTGACAAAACAGGCTCAGGGCTTATCTCCCTATGCCAATCCGCTCAGATCAATAAGGCTCGGGCTGTGTTATTCCACGGTGCTCTACAAGCTCAGGGTCAAGCCCGGGACTGTGGGGCGGCCGGTTATCTGGACCGAGGAAAAGATCGCCCCTGACGGAGAGGTGCTGGTAAGGGGGCCGCAGGTTTTCAAAGAATACTGGAAGCTGCCCGATGAAACAAAGGCTGCCTTTACCGAAGACGGCTGGTTTGCAACAGGTGATATCGGCTCGTTCGATGACGAGGGATTTCTCATGATCACCGACCGGAAAAAAGACCTCTTTGTTACATCCGGAGGCAAGAATATCGCCCCGCATCCTATCGAGGTTGCTCTCGTGACCAAGCCCTATATCGATCAGGTATGTCTCGTGGGTGACGGCAATAAATATCTCTCTGCGCTTATTGTGCCGGATTTTTCTCAACTGGGGAGATATGCAAAGAAGAACGGAATTGCCTTTAAGGACAATGCTGAAGCTGCCTGCGATCCTTCGATAAACGCGCTCATCACCCAACAGGTCGATGCCGTCAACGAAACGCTTGCCAGGTATGAGCAGATTAAATATTTCAAGATCCTCGAGAAACCGTTTACCATAGATTCAGGCGAACTTACACCGACACTCAAGGTCAAACGCAGGGTTGTGTTTGAGAGGTATAAATCACAGATTGAAGAAATGTATGATAAATATTGGGAATAGGGTATAGGATTTTAGGTTTTAAGTTTTAGGTTTTAAGTTTTAGGTTTTAAGTTGAAACTGGCGCTGGCGATGACAAAGGGTTGTTCATATCAGATATAACCCGCCGAAGCGGGTCCGGGGCTCGCAATGACGTGATTCAACATGTGCAAAGATCTTGATCCATGGACCGCTCAGCTGGGATTATTGCGCATTCTTTTCAACGTGATACTTGACTTTTCCCTATCTGAAATTAATATTGTTTTATTATACTGCCCACTCTTTGATGCCCCCAGCATATACAGAGCATTCCCAAGGAAAATATCAACACCTTTTTTTATCTAAAAAATGAGATTGATTCAAAGAAGTCCCAATAGTAAACATTGCGAGCTTAAGCGATGCAATCCGGCACCACATAACTAAAAGATATTATGGATAAAAGCTGTTTTTTTTGATGAAACACCAGCTGTCACCTAAGAGCTTCAGCGTTGCAATCTCGTGAGATTTTAAGGCTGGTTTAGATCACTTCGTCGCTTGCGCTTTTGGCGATGAAAAGCAGTTGTTCATATCGAATATAACCCGACAATGCGGGTCAATACCTCCTAACCCGGACAAGCCGGAACCAAGAAGTTTTAAAAAAAGTGAACTTCTAAAAAATCGTCGGAGTATCGGCGAAATAGCCGTTATGTGCTGGGGCGTTGTTCAAAAATAATTCGTTCTCGCGCCAAGCCGCCAAGGCGCCAAGGGATCAACGATGATTTTTCTTGTCTCAGGTTTCCTCATTCTTTGCGTCTTGGCGCCTTTGCGCGAGTTCTTCTTTTGCCAATTTCGCAAGAATTCTACAATGAAGGGACTAAGGAACCAACCAAGCAACTACGCCTAAATAAATTCATTGGGCTTATTATATGGTTCATATCGGATATAATTTGACGATCATATCCGGCGATTCGCCGGCTCGCAATGAAAGGATATCAGACACCTGCATTTTGCTGTAAAGCATAAGGTTAAGAGGCTCGGGTTTTTCCGGTGAAGTCGATGCGGCAGGATCTTTGTCATTCATCGCAATAAGTTGGAATATACAGAAATCTTGACTGAGAACATTGTTTTTTGGAAGATATTCTCATAATGATGCACTTTTTTACTGGCTTTCTGTGTAGAATCAGCTATAAACCGGATAAATATTATCTTAGCATCACCTTCAAAGGCATCCATACCTGATCCTTTGTGTGTCTGCGAGATGTTAACTACAAACAAAGGGGAATCAGTATGGAGCAATTCAAAAACCTTGGTCTTTCTGAGGTTATGATCAAAACACTCGAAGGGAAGGGCTTTACGGAGCCAACCCCCATTCAAAGCGCCGTTATCCCGTATCTTCTTAATGAGGACCGTGATGTGGTAGCCCAGGCCGAAACCGGTACCGGCAAGACAGCGGCCTTTGGTATCCCGATTATAGAAGGCCTGGATTCGCAGGACAAGGGGGTAAAGGCCCTTGTTCTGGTGCCCACCAGGGAACTGGCCATGCAAGTGGCCGGAGAGATCAATTCCCTCAGGGGGAGCAGAAATGTAAAGGTTCTGCCTGTCTATGGCGGCCAGGGGTATACGCATCAGCTCAAAAGTCTGAAGCAAGGCGTGGATATTGTGGTGGGTACTCCGGGGCGTCTTCTCGATCATCTGAACCGGGGTACGTTGAAGCTTTCTACCCTGTCTTTTCTCGTGCTGGACGAAGCGGACCAGATGCTTGACATGGGATTTATCGAAGACATCAAAGCAATTCTGTCCCATGTCCCAACCCAGCGGAGAACATTGCTCTTTTCTGCCACCATGCCCGCCCAGGTTGTCACCATTGCCCGGCGTTACATGAAGGGCTATGAGACAATTGCCATGAGCAGCAAGACCAAATGCACAGAGCTGACCGAACAGAAATACTTCGAGGTGCGCGAGCAGGACAAGTTCGAGGGGCTGTGCCGTATCGTTGACATGGAGCCGGAGTTCTACGGTCTGGTCTTCTGCCGTACCAGGGTGGAGACGGCAGACGTTGCTGAGAAACTCGTTGAAAGAGGGTATAAAGCCAACGGCATCCACGGCGACATCAACCAGTTTGAGCGTGAAAAGATCATGCGCAGTTTCCGCGAAAAAAAGATCACCATCCTTGTAGCTACCGATGTGGCTGCAAGAGGCTTGGATATCAACAATCTCTCTCATGTAATTAACTTTGCTCTGCCGCAAGACAGCGATGCCTATGTACATCGCATCGGCCGAACCGGCCGGGCAGGCCACAAGGGAATCGCCATTTCCTTTGTCACTTCACGCGAGCACCGCATGCTGGATACCATTCGTCGTAAAACCGGTGGTGCAATGCGCAGGGGCCATATCCCGGGGGTGCGCGAAGTTATCGCTGCCAAGAGTGCCAGAATCAGGACCGAGATCGAAGAGGTGATGAACGGGGATGATTGTGGGAACTACGGTGCCCTTGCAGCCGAACTGCTGGAAAACGGCGATGCGGGTACTGTTCTGGCAGCCTGTTTGCGCCGTGCCTTTGCCGGTGAGCTGGACCCTGCTTCCTACGGAGAAATTCGTCAGGTAAATCCGGTGAATACCCGGGTCTATACGCAGCTTTTTGTTGCGCGCGGCCGCAAGCACGGGATCAACGCGCAGAAGCTGGCAAAACTTATCCGTCAGCAGGCCGGAGTGAGTGAGAATTTCATGAGAGATATAAAGATCTATGACGATTTCAGCTACGTCAGCGTTCCCATTGCCGAGGCCGAAACTATCCAGAAGAAGTTCAGGAAGAAACGGGGCCGTCCGCTCATCAGCATGGCAAAGCAGTTCCACGGCCATTCGGAGAACAGGAAACCCCGGAAGGACAGAGCCCGTCCTGTGGCCAGCAAGCACAAGAAAAAGGGGGGGCGGTCTATGATGAGCCATGACCGGCAGGAGAAAAGCCGCTCAGCTGCCGGGTGAAACGATAAAGAAACAGAGGCACAGCGTAAAAAAAGATATTTCGAATTTCGGATTGCGGATTTCGAA
>CAYRCP010000131.1:0-5718 GCA_964422755.1 uncultured Bacteriovoracaceae bacterium
ATAGCAGCATCAGCAGCATGGATTCCAGGAATAAAACCCCGAATGCCTTGAATATTGAGAGGTCTGCGGCAAGAAGGGAGGCGAAGTGTTGTGCAGCGCTGTGTGGTGGTCTAAAGCAAAATGTTGTTCTTGTAGAAAGCCTTTCAGGGTAAAGAGCGATTGTCCAAAAAGATTATTTTTTCTCCCGGTGGATATAGGTGTACATATCGTGGGGGACAATCCCTTTTGCAACGGTAAAGACCTTGTTGGAATAGGGCAGGAGATCGGACTGCTTGAGGATTGTCGAACTTTTCGGGAGGACGAGCTGTAGAAACGTAAAGACAAATATCGTTATGATCACCCCTTTTGCAAGGCCGAGGAAGCCTCCGAGGACGCGATCCACGGCAGAGAGCCCTGATGATCTTGATAGCTTCTGGATGAAATGGAAGAGGACTTTACACACCAGGAAAAAGAAAAAAAATACGATCAGAAATCCGACAAGCCCGCGTGAATTGGGCATATGGATGTATGAGAGGATTTCAGCGAGGGCTGGGGATAGCTTGTTTGCGAGGAACAGCCCTAAAAGGATGGATGCCAGGGACGAAATACTCCTGATAAGACCGTGGTATATACCGAGGCCGAAGAAGAGAACCGTAACCAGGATGGCAAAGATATCAAGTGCGTTCACTGCCTCGCCTTTGTAAACTCAATAGAGACAACATCTTTGAGGGATATCTGGTAGGATCCAAACGATGTCTTTCCGTATACTCTCGATATGCCGTTGATTCTGAGGGTGCACATGTCACCGGTTTTTTTCAGGGTGATGCATGCGCTCTCCTCTTTGATATCGATGCGGGAAATATTTTCAAAGGGAATCTGCACCTTTCCTTTTCCCATATACGCATTGAAAGAGGTCTTTCCGTCGATGGTAATCGAGCTGATCTCCAGTTCACTTTTTGTCGTATCTACCAGTTTTGCATCAAAGGGTGATGCTGCGCCGGTCTGACCGGCCGGCGAACCCATACCGGACATACCCATGAGAAAAACGCAAAGAAACAAAACCACTCCCAGTGTTAAAATGCCAGACCGTGCATTCATGATTTTACTACCTCCTTTATAACCCCTTCTTCGACGAGCGCATGTATCAGTTCAAGCAGGGTCCCTTTTCTGCTCAGGGGATACGTCACCATGGCTTGTGCCGTGTATTTCTCTTGTGTCGTCACGATACCGAGACCGTCATAGCCTTCCATAATGAACTTAAGATAAGAGATATCACTGCGTTTGAGCATGAGTGATATTTTTTCAAAATCCCACATCTTCAAGGAGATACCATACATGGTTTGCATGTGCAAGATTCGGGTATGGACAATAAGCGTGTTGAAATATTCTATGATCTGGCCGGTGGATCAACTCCTTCGACCAGCAAAGATAAAGGATGCATGATGGACACTGCACTGCCGGGTATTTTTTTATCTTCTACGCCGTGTAAGTGTTATTGGAGGATGGCTTTATTATTATGTATGGTTTTCAAAGCTGCCCATGATAAATTCTTTTGTGTTCAAAATCATTGAAAGCGATAGCTGTGATATATTTTGTTGCATGATATTTCTACTGTGGTAAAGAGACGTCTGGCAAGCTCAGCCGATGATCGATAAAGTTATTTTCGGCGAGTGATCAGGCATTATCGTGCTGGAAAATGAGAAACAAGAGGTTTTGTAGGAATGGGGATGAAGGTTTTTGTAGGTGGTTTTAACTGATGAAAATACCAAGGACTAGGGCGATAAATAACAAGGGAAACGAGAATAAATTTCTTGACAGCCTATAGGGTGAAATGCTAGAAAAGGTCCTGTTGAATGAGTGAGGCGCCATTCATTAAAAGACCGAGAAGAGGTATTTTTAAGAGATCCACAAGGGATCAGGGTCTAATAGAAGATATGGTCATAGTGAGCCAGTTAGGGTTCATTATGGCGGGATCTATTGCCTTGAGCTTATGGATCGGTTACAGGCTTGATGCATGGTTGCAGGCCCATGGTATTGTGCTTACCCTCTTTATTCTATTTGGCATATTCGGTGGCGGTTGGACGGCATACAGACAGATACAGGCGTTATATAAAAAAAGTACGAAGAAGAAAAAATAGGATGAATGTTTACGAAACATTAAAAAATACGATAGTTATTGTGGTTCCTGTTGCCATAATCGTTTGTCTTATATTCTACATCCTTGGGTATCCCGAGGTAGCCTTGGGGGTATTCATTGGTGTAACCGGTGGTTTCGGCAAGACATGGATCATGTCGAATTCGGTGATTCACGGCACGCATCCCATGATGTCTTTTTTTCTCAGATTTGTTGTCATAGGGGTTGCATTTGTGTTGGGAATACTGGTTTCGATCCATGCATTTTTTGCATCAGTTGCCGGTGTTTTTTTTGTCCACCTCGTTTTTATCATGGATCAGTTTAAAACGAGCAACATAGGAGAGCTGAGATAATGGATAGTATCGGTGTTGTACCTCGTTGGATTTTTGATATAGCTGGCTTCCACATTGTTTTAAACAGTGAAACGCTGGTTATGACATGGATTGCCATGGCGGTCTGGATTTTGTTTGCCCTGTTGGCGACGAGAGCGACCAGGCTTGTCCCCAATCCTCTGCAGACTACGGCTGAATTGCTGATTGCAACATGGGATGATCTGGTAAAGGATAGTCTCGGTTTAGAAGACCGGAAGTATTTCGGATTTATCTGTACAATATTTTTATTGTTCTGGTTGTGCAATATCCAGGGGATCGTACCGTTCCTTTCCGAGCCTACAAAAGATATCAACACGACCTTGTCAATCGGCCTTGTCTGTTTTCTGGTTGCCAATTATTCGGGGATAAAGGCCAAGGGGTTGAAACAGTACGCAAAAGAATATTGCGAGCCGATCTTTTTTATGATGCCGCTCAACGTGATCGGCGAGCTTGCAAAGGTCGTATCGCACTCATTTCGTTTATTCGGTAACATCATGGGGGGCTCGATCATTATCCTGGTAGTAAGCTACCTGGTGTATTCATTGGTGCTTCCGCCCCTCCTCTACGGATTCTTTGGTCTTTTTGTCGGGACAATCCAGGCATTTGTATTTGCGATGCTTGCTCTGGTTTATATAGCGGTTCAGATTAAGTAAAGTGCAGGGACATTAAATATGGATATGACGTTGGACGTAGTATCGATTGTTAAAGCTGGGCAGTTTCTCGGTGCCGGGGTTAGTATTGGATTCGGTGCCATCGGTGCCGCTATAGGTGAAGGTCTTGTAGGTGGCTATGCAAACTGTTCCATTGGCCGGCGCATCGGTATGGCTTCTCCATATACCAGGACCATGTTGATCGGTCAGGCGGTTGCAGAGACATCCGGCATTTTTGCATTGATGGTGGCTGTTCTGCTTGTCTTCGGTGATTTTTCCGGCAACGGCCTGTGTGCATGGACCGCAGTATTGAGTGCCGGGATCTGTATGGGGCTTGGTGCCCTGGGATCGGGAGTCGGTGCCGGCTATCCGGCATTGGAGGCCCTGTGGGGTTCTGCAAGGCAGCCGGCGCTGGGTGGCCAGATGACCACGACCATGCTGATCGGGCAGGCTGTATGCCAGACGCCCGCAATCTTTGCCCTGGTTATTGCCTTCATGCTCATGTTTAAGGACTGTACCGGTCTTGCTGTGTGGCCCTATGGGGCAGCACTGCTCGGTGCCGGTCTTGCCATGGGTTTTGGCGCTATCGGCTCGGGCTGGGGTGGCGGCATGGCAGGAGGCGCTGCCTGCGAAGGAGCTGCACGGCAGCCGCGCCTGCGCAGTCCGCTCACCACGCTTATGCTCGTTGGTCAGGCAGTTTCCCAGACACCGGCAATCTTTGCCCTTCTGGTGGCGATCATGCTGATAACCATTGGCCCGAAAGAGGGAACCCTTATTACCAGTGCCGCGATGCTGGGAGCAGGCTTATCAATCGGTTTCGGTGCCATCGGCTCGGGTTTCGGTAACGGGAGAAATGCTGAGGGAGCCTGTCAGGCTGTCAGCAGAGAATCCGGCACCTCCAAGGATATGATGACGTTTATGCTCGTAGGCCAGGCGGTGGGACAGACCCCGGTGATCTTTGCCCTGGTGGTTTCGCTCATGCTCCTGTTCATAACCTTTCAGATACCTGCAACCCTGGTGGGATTCTGTGCCCTTTTGGCTGCTGGTATCGCCATGGGATTGGCAGCAATAGGTTCTGGCTACGGCAACGGTGACACTGCAGCATCGGCCTGCAAGGCGGTAGCCGTCAATCCGGATGAGCGGGCCGGGGTACTGACCCTCATGCTGGTGGGCCAGGCAGTAGGACAGACGCCGGCAATATTCGGCCTTCTGGTTGCCTTTATCCTGATGTTCGGAAACTATAGCGGACCGGCAACATTGCCCGCTGCCATGGCGCTTCTTGCGGCAGGTGTTTCCATGGGCTTTGGCGGAATCGGTCCCGGTATCGGCAACGGCATAACAGCGGCCGCGGCTTGCGAGGCGGCAGGACAGCGGCCTGAGGAGCGAGGGCTTCTGATGCGGACCATGCTGGTGGCTCAGGCGGTTGCGCAGTCCACGGCTATTTATGCCCTGGTAATCGCCTTTGTGCTCATATTCGTTGTTTAACGTGAATAAAATAGTGAACAGTAAACAGTGAACTGTGAACGATAAACAGTGAACAGTAAAAAGTAAGAAAATAGTAAAAAGTAAATAAAAAAAGATACTTTATAGCAAAGCTAGGGAGGAAGTTATTATGGATATATCTGGTGCAGATCTGGTGAGAGCAGCGGCTTTTATTGGTGCGGGGCTTGCAATGGGGCTTGGTGCAATCGGTCCTGGTGTTGGCGAAGGCTTCGTCGGTGGCAAGGCCTGTGAGGCAATCGGGAGAAATCCGGATGAGGCTGGATTGTTGACCAGGACAATGCTGGTGGCCCAGGCTGTTGCAGAATCAACTGGAATTTATTCGCTTGTGGTAGCACTGCTCCTGATATTCGTCGTATAAGGAGGGTCGTTTTGATAGAACTTAATTGGACCTTTTTTGTCCAGGTACTGAACTTTCTTATCCTCATGTTCATCTTGAACAAGATTCTCTACAAGCCGATCTTAAAGGTGCTTGACGAGAGGGATGAGAGGATTGTGGGCGGACGGGAGAAGGCAAAAGAGCTCATTGTTGAAAGTGACACAATCCTCAATTCATATAATGGGAAGCTTCAGGTCGCTAAGATTGATGCATTGGGGACCAAGAACACTGCTCGCAAAGAGGCATCTGACCAGGCCAATCTTATCATCGGTGAGGCCCGGGAAAGAGCCGGGGGAATAATATCGCAGGTTCAGCAGGACATGGCCCGTGAAATAGAGCGGGTCAAAAAAGAGCTGGAACCAGAGGTCGGTATCATGGCCGCCAACATTGCGCAGCAGATCTTGGGGAGGAAGGTTGCGTGATGAAGCGATATTATAAAATTGTACCTCTGTTGATATTGTTTATTCTGGTGGGCCTCACGGTATGTCTTGCTTCAGAAGGCGGCTCCGGATCGGGAGAAGGCCGGCAGATCTGGGAAATGGTCTGGAGGATTATCAATTTTTTAATCCTTGGTGCGATCCTGTGGAAACTGCTTGCAGATAAGATCAAGACATTTTTTGGTGACAGAAGGGTTGAGATAGCTGAGATGCTTGAAGAAGCCGATAAGGCCAAGCGTGATGCAGAAAATCAATACGCCGAGTATGA
>CAYRCP010000132.1:0-5718 GCA_964422755.1 uncultured Bacteriovoracaceae bacterium
CGATCACTTCACGGTCAAAGGAGCGCTTGAATTCAAGAACATCAGATTCGCCCTTGGCAATCAGTTGCTGTAGGTCATTCATATTTACTTGATTTATTTTTTGCACGGTTTTTACAAAAACCTTTTTTGGGCACGGATTTCACGGATTACACTGTTTTATCCTTACGGATTGATACGCTAGTGGTAAAATCCTGTTCGTTGTCCAGAATCTTTCGTTTTATAGTAACGCTCTCGCCAAAATTGATCAGGAGGCCTACCTCGAGGCCGGTTGCTTTCAGATAATTTATGAGTTGTGCTTCGTGGGCGGGGTGTAGCTCTTTCACGGACTTGAGCTCAAGGATCACCATTTCCTCTACAACTATGTCTGCAATATAATCGCCTACGAGTTGTCCATCGTAATGAACGTGTATCCTCTTCTCCTTCTCGGCTTTGAGTTTTGCTTTATGCAATTCGATCATCAGTGAATTCTGATACACATTCTCCAAAAAACCAAAACCCAGGTTAGTGTGTACCTTGTAGGCACATTCAATTATCTTGCCGGTGAGGTCTTTATGTTTCATTTTTAGAATTATTTATTTGGCACGGATTTCACGGATATTTTCAAAAATTAGTTTTTCAGTCTAACTATTGAAGATATCAGATTAATAAAATCTGTCTGCAGCATCCGCCACTTCCTCACCGATCAACTTTCAAGAGTTGGGGGATTGCCGGACGCCACTGGCTGTAAATTATCCTCGTTTGTAAATCTGCCGGCGATGACCAATTGTCAGAACCAGGACAACCACGTTTTCGTCCTGGATATCGCACAGTACCCTATAGTCTCCAATCCGGTATCGCCAGAAGCCAGCGTGATCACCCTTCAACGGTTCACCAAAATGCCTGGGGTTTTTGCATCCCTCAATCCGGTCGCTGAGCCAGTCGATAATACGTTTCTGAACCGGTCGATCCAGTTTCCGCAATTGCCGTTCGGCAACGTCGCTGACTTCAACTGTCCAGGCCAAGTTCTTTTCTCAATTGTTTCAGCGGCTTGCATCCAAGCGTCTGTGATTGGGCCTGTTTGGCCAGGTCCAGGTCCTCATTGTCTTCTAAGTATTGCAGGATCGCTTCCCGTACTACTGCACTGCGATTACTGCCGCGCTTTTTAGCAAGCAGATCAAGATTCTGCTCTGTTTCCTTGTCTAATCGAATCGCAAGCATGGCGCCCCCTGTTTGTTATACATTGTATAACGCCACTGGGTGGATGTCAACCCGGTAATATTGTCAGACCCAGTTGGTTATTTTTGGCACGGATTACACGGTTAATCCGGGTTATCTGGTTGAGCGAACATCCTCTTTAATTCTCTGGATATGCCCTCTTCCAAGACCTTTTACCTCACAACCAAGTTCGAAGAATCTTCTTATTTTTTCATCATCGAGAATACCGAAACAGTCAATAATGGCCGCCGGAGATCCAACCATGTGCACCACCGCATCAGGATCAAGATTGAGGTATTCTTTATGCCGCACTGCCAATACGACAGCATCAGAATCTTTGATGGTAGATTCAAGGTCATTTTTTACCCGGAGTTCTGTAAGACCATCCTGATTCCTGAAAAACCTCGACCAGCTTGCACCTATTGCCGGATAGGTATCCTGTGCCTCGAACTCCCACCAATGCTCTACGTAGGGGTCGTGAACTCTGACCTCAGCTCCCATTTCGGCAAGCTTCCTGACGATCAGCTCGGAGCCGCTGTAGCGGGTATCTCCTACATCCTCTCTATAAGATGCACCGAGTACCGTGACAACAGATGCGGCAACGATCTTTCCCATGTTTCTCAGCGCATCCCTGATGAGTTGGACAGCATGAAGGGCCCGTGTATCATTGATATTGATTGCCTGAGGGGTTATCTTGAAATTCTCATCCTCAAAACCCATGAGATGCCGGTATGCCCAGACACCGAGGCCACCGTCCTTAGGAAGACAATATCCTCCTATACCTGGGCCGGGGAAAATCATGTTGCTGTGTGTGGGCCGCACTTTTATGGCTTTGATCACTTTAATGAGATCCACACCGTTTTTTTCACAGAAATTACTCCACTCGTCCAGAAATGCCAGGATGGTGGCGCGGTAGCTGTTTTCTATTATCTTGGCAGTTTCACTTTCAATAGGTTTGTCGAGAACAGTAAGGGGAAATTCCTCCACATTCAGAACATCTGATAAAAATGATTCTACTCTTTTTTTACTCTCATCATTTATTCCGCTGCATACGCGCCAGAAATCCCTGATGGATTTCACATAGTCTTTGCCCGGCATGACCCTCTCATAGCTGTGCGCAAGCAGTGGTTCTTTTCCTATTCCGCGCGCAGTGAAGGCCTTCTTCAAGGTTGGATAGGCAATATATTCAGTAGTCCCCGGCGGTACTGTCGTCTCTATGAGCACAAGGCATTCCGGCTGTATTTTTTCTCCGATAATCTTAATAGATTCTTCAAGGGCTGCTATCTCGGCTTTGCCGGTTGTACAGTTGCCAAAGTCCTGTTTCAAAAAATCACATTGAACATCCACAACCACGATATCTGCAAGAGAGAGAGCATCATGGGTATAGGTTGCGATCAGATTTTTTCTTTCCAGAACACAGCGGCTGATGAGTTCATAAACCTCGGGGTCTTCTGCCTTGACAGGAGAAACGCCTGTATTGAATTTCGGTATCTTCCAGAAGCTTCTTGAACTCGGCCGCTGCATGCCGATGACAAACTTCTTTGCCTCTCCTGTTTTTTTGTCTGTGCTGTCGGCAACAACCGCAGCCATGACAGCCCCGACAAATCCCAGGCCCATAACCACAACGATTTCTTTGCCGAGACCGCGCTGCTGTGCTGTTATTTTTTTGAGCCGGTCGAATTCTTTTTCATAATCCTCTTGTTGTGGAAGGGGATATTTTTCTCCATCCGGACTTATTGAGTACTCCATTTTAGCGTCCTCCTTAATGAATTATTATAACTACTCACGTAGTCAGGCTGAAGCTGTTTAGGCTGAAGGAGTTCGAAAAGCACGATTGCCGCACTTTGGCGAAGAAACAGCAAATCTTCGCATCAAACATGCCTTCAATGTGTGCCATATTCACGCTTTTCCTGACAGTCTTCAGTCTTTATCCTACCTGCCTGAGTAGATACTAAATATTTATGAGCCAATTGCAAAACTCACCATGAAAAGCACCCCCGCGAAAGTGAATGTCCAGAAGAGACCGAAAAGACTGGATTCGAAGCCTTCAGGCTTCGCAAAAGCTTCGCCCGACAATTCTTAAGGATAGAAGAATTGGACGAATTTCAGTTTCGCCAGAAGGGCGAGGTCCATGGATGGACCGAGTCACAAGTCGCGGGAATGTCGATTTGGGTGATGACAACAAATATTTTACAGCTTGCACAACTAGTCTTTTTGAATATCCTTTTTGGCATTTGCTATATATTCAACAAGAAAGGCAGTGAACACACTTACTATCAACCCGATGAGCAGCGAAAGAATGACATTTAATTTTTTATTAGGTTTTATCGGGAATGTAGTTGCTGCCGGTTCGCTGATCATCTTAATATTCTGGATAAGCAAGATCCTGTTGTTCAACTCATTGATCTCAACCGTTACCCCATCTATCTCAGCTTGCAGCCCTTCATCTTTTTCTATCTTCATTCTTTCGATATCGAGCTTTAAATCATCGATCTCCTTCTCTAATGTCTTTAAACCTGCCTTGGACTTTTCTTTTTCCATCTCCAGATTGCTTATCTGATTTTTTAAGGTATTAAAAAAAACAACGTTTTGTTGAATAGTTGTGGAATACAGGAGATCTGCAAGACCTGAATTAGAATTCCTCTCCGCATCTTTCAGGATATTTTTTCGTTGGGCAATGATGTTGTCCGTATTTTTTTTGACATCTTTCAATTCCAGGAGCAGATCAGTAATCCTCTGGTCTATAATGGAAAAGCTCGATTTCTGAATATCAATCTGGCCATATTTTTCCTTGATGAAATTTGCCTTTATTAAAATCTTCTTTTCAATGTCTTTTCTTTCTATTTTTAATGATTCTATTATATTGTTTCTCTTCGAGATCTTCTCTTGATATTCCTGTTTCTTCCGTAATACCCCCACCTCATAATCGGTTTGCACCTCATGTACAAGCTGCCTCAGTACACGAATACCATGTTCAATTTTATCACTCTCAGTTTCGATACTGACTTTGATAATATTTGCCTTATTAGGAAGATCGACCTTTAGCTTAATGCTGTCTTTAAATGGATCCAGATTCAGACTGGATATCAACCGCTGGGTGTATGCAT
Source organism: uncultured Bacteriovoracaceae bacterium (assembly GCA_964422755.1). Lineage (GTDB taxonomy): Bacteria > Desulfobacterota > Desulfomonilia > UBA1062 > UBA1062 > DSAD01. The sequence goes on from CAYRCP010000132.1 coordinate 4,302, forward strand.
TACTTTCAAGCTTTGCTTTTATGTTGGATACGGTATCAAGATAAATATATCCACCATCCGGTGCCACATCAATGACTCCCGGCTCCATCACCACATAGACGTCGTAGATCTCCGGAGATGTAAACGTATACACTGCTGCGGAAAGAACAACTACACACGTGAGGATGAAAATAATCCACCTGCGTTTCCACAAGACTGAAAAGATCTCTTTCAGATCTATCTCATCCTCATAGACCACTTGGTCGGATTGCTCTCTCATAATACCTCCCAAATTATGATTTCATAATTCATTCTCTCAAATTCGACTAATTAATTTATTACACTGAGCCAATTGCAAAATTACTACTATCATGTCGTCCCCGTGAAGACGGGGACCCAGAAGTCTCTGTATTTACTGGATTCCCGCCTTCGCGGGAATGACAGCCCGAGAGTTTTGCAATTACCTCACACTATATGTGTTTTTCTGTAAGCTATATCATTGGTTTTCTCTGTTGGTTCCTGTTTTTCTTTCGATGACCTGAGGTATTCCACCATGAATGCCATAAATATTCCCAGAATAAGACTCATCATGAAACTCAGCGCCATAACCAGAATGGGGCTTTTGTCATATTGAGTCCCGGAGACAGGATCCACCAACACCTTGATAATACCGGAATACCGTGTGCCTAAGTATTCCCTGCTGAGCGCATTCGCTTTCTGCCCAAGGGCTACAATATCTTTCCTGATCATTTCCAGAGAATTGACAATATATGCAATGGGGATATCGGTACTGACATCAGTGCTTTTTTTGTTCGTTAGAAGAGCAATTTCTTCGTTCAGAAAGTTCTCGTCTATTTTGAGCGAGTTTGCAGCGACTTCTGCATCAAGGGACCTCTGCAGCAGAACAGATTTATAATCTTTTCCTGAAAGCTTATCCAGAACAGAGGCATCTACCAGCATCTGAGAGGATGATTGACTCGATGATCCGACATCCAATGAAGTCCTGAAATTTTCCTGTTTCCAGACATCCTGTAAGAGCGCCTTGGCAATCTTCGCTTCCTCCTGTTTTTTTTGCATTTCCCTGGTCAGTGTTTTTACCCGGTATTGATATTTTTTGATTAATGCATCTTTTTGCTTTGTTTCCATAGAGACCTTGAGGATGGATTCCACCTCGTACAGATCCATCTTCCTGATATTCTCGAGCGAAGATAAAATATCTACAAACGACACTCCCGACTGAGGAGATCTATAAAGTCCGGCATTTTTGATCATATCATTTACATAGGCATTATAGTTATCAAGGTATGCTTTAAAAATATCTACCACTTCAACATAGTCATATTTATCAAGAAGATCGGACGTCAGATTAACAGCCAGGAGCTTTTTGTTCACATAATCCTCTGCAAACTTTGCTTCAAAGGCCTTATTAATTGCCAGT
>CAYRCP010000133.1:0-5700 GCA_964422755.1 uncultured Bacteriovoracaceae bacterium
AAGACAGAGGTTCAGCAGCTTTTAAACCTGATTATCAATTCCCTGTATTCTAATCCCGAAATCTTCTTGCGGGAACTTACCTCCAATGCATCGGATGCCATCGACAAGGTCCGGTTCAAGGCCCAGACCGAACCGGGCATCCTCGAAGGCGATACCGAGTTGAAGATAAAGATCACCCCAGACAAGGACAAAGGGACCATCTCGATCTCTGACAACGGGATCGGCATGACCTATGACGAGGTAATCGAGAATATCGGCACCATAGCGCAGAGCGGCACGAAAGCCTTTGTCGAAGCCATGGAAGAGGCAAAAAAAACGTCTTCGCTCACCCCGGAAATGATCGGCCAGTTCGGTGTGGGGTTCTACAGTTCGTTTATCGTCGCAGACAAGGTGACCCTGATCACCCGCGCAGCAGGAGAAGAAACTGCCACAAAATGGGAATCCGCCGGTGACGGCTCGTACACCATCGAGGAGACAACAAAAGACAGCCGCGGCACAACGGTCATTCTCTCCCTGAAAAAACCCCAGGAAGGCGATCAGGACTACACTGACGAGTGGACCATCAGAAATATCGTGAAACAGCACTCCGATTTTGTCAGCTACCCGGTTGTGATGGATGTGGAAAAAACCGAGCCCATCCCGGAAGAAAAACTTATCCGGGACAAGGAAGGCAACCCTGTGGGCAATACGACACAGAAGGTCTTTGGCGAGGAAACGCTCAACTCCATGAAGGCGATCTGGGCACGGAACAAGTCAGAGGTGACAGACGAGGAGTACGAAGAGTTTTACAAGCACATCAGCCATGACTGGAACCCGCCCATGGAACGCCTGCATATGAAGTTTGAAGGGACAACCGAGTATACCGCACTGCTCTTTATCCCATCGACAATGCCGTTCGATCTTCACATGAGAGAACCCAAGCACGGAATACACCTCTACTGTAAGCGGGTCTTCATCATGGACAACTGCAAGGAACTGATGCCCGAGTATTTCAGCTTTGTCCAGGGCGTGGTGGATGCCCCGGATCTCAACCTCAATATCAGCAGGGAGATCCTCCAGCAGGACTCGCTGGTGAGAAACATACGCAAAAACCTCGTCAAGAGGATTTTCAAACTGCTCGAAGACATGGATGCGGACAAATATGACAAGTTCTACGATGAATTCGGTCCGGTCCTCAAGGTGGGCATCCCCACTGACCATGAAAACAAGGATAAAATTGCAGGGCTCCTGAGATACAAGACCACAAAGTCCGAGGGCAAATACATCTCGCTCAAAGACTATGTCGGAAGGATGAAACCCGACCAGGAGGAGATCTACTATATCACCGGCGAGAATCTTACCGCGCTTATCAACTCTCCGCACCTGGAGAAGCTCAAGGAGAAAGACTTCGAGGTGGTGTTGATGACCGACCCGGTGGACGAATGGGTTGTCCAGACACTGAGAGAATATGACGGGAAACAGCTCAAAAGTGCGGAAAAAGGCGACCTCGGCCTGGACAGCGTGGATGAAAAGAAAAAGGATGAGTATTCGGCACTGTTCACCTTCATCAAGGACCGGCTGGAAAACAAAATCAAAGAAGTGAAGCCCTCAACGCATTTGAAGGACTCGGTTGCCTGCCTGTCCGGAGATGCATATGACATGAGTGCATACATGGAAAAGATCATGAAAGCCACGGGCCAGAATGCCCAACCGGCAAAACGCGTGCTGGAGGTAAACATAGACCACCCGGCAATCGTAAAGATCAAGGCCCTGCTTGAAAAAGACAAGGAAGCCCCGATATTAAAAGACTACGCCGAACTCCTTCTGGACATAGCCGTTATCTCCGAGGGCGGGAGAATCGATGATCCGTCGAAGTTTTCGAAGACCATCGGGAGCCTCATGAGTGATGCATTGAGCGTGGATGATCTCATGGCAACGGATGCTATCGAGGTATAATGGCAGGCAGTATCCGGTAATCAGAGCGAAGTGTTAAACAAAAAGGGGCCCGAGCACAAGGGCCCCTTTTTATTGCTTTCTATTATTTCCTGGTTTTATCAAGCCAACCTGAGGTAACCAGGGTTTCCTTCTCTCTCAGGCCCCATGCAATGAGTACCCCCGACAGTCCTGGAGAACCTGAACGGATCATCAATTCTCCCGCTCTCGGAGATTGAGAAATATTTCGTATTCCCGGGGTCTGTGGTATATATGACAGGGGTAGTTTCCATGCTGAATAAAATCATACTTACCTTGCTGGCTGCAGTATATGCGCTGAGCCCTTATGATATCTTACCGGATTTTCTTATCGGGTGGGGATGGCTCGACGACCTGTTCATCGGGTACCTGCTCTGGCGGTATGTATATTCCCCTCTCAAGAAGCGCCCTGATTCCGGCAGGTATTTCGGGCAGGGGCAGCAATCACACCAGCGAGAATCCTTCTCATCGAACAGGGAAAAAGGGAACTCTCAGCGCTCTTTCGATAAAGGAACGGCAATGAGAGACCCCTATATCGTGCTCGGAGTCAGCAGGGATGCATCTGACGAAGAAATCAAAAAAGCCTATAAAATGCTGGCAAACCGGTATCATCCGGACAAGGTTCAGCACCTGGGAGAAGAATTCAGGGAGCTCGCAGAGTTGCGGTTCAAAGAGATCCAGCAGGCATATCACCATCTCAGCAAGACATAAGTGCAGCAGACTATCCTGCCGCAACCCGGCACATTTTTACTCACCCGGTATTTCTCTCAACACAGACGATTCTCTTTCAAGTATACCCGGGAAAAAGACGATAGTGGACAATAATGAGGACAATGTTGTATCAGTATACCACTTCACGAGATACTCTTTGCAGAAAACTGCCGGGACGGGGGATAAATGATGGCAAGAAAAGGTAATTCGGGCATGGATAATATTGTAGGTCTTCTCGGCAAAGGCACCGAGTTTGAGGGTAAACTGATCTTCGAGGGGACGTTGCGCATCGATGGCAAGTTCAAGGGAGAAGTAATAACCCAGGGCATTCTCGCCATTGGAGAAGGCGCGCTGGTACACGCCGAGATCGAGGCAGACACCATTATCGTACGTGGCGAAGTGCACGGCAACCTCAAGGCAACGAAAAAAATCGAGATAAAGGGTAACGGCAAGATTCTGGGGAATATCAACACCCCGTCGCTCATTATTGAAGCAGGCGTGATCTTTGAGGGGAGCTGTCAGATGAGCGCAAGAGACAAGAACATTGTTCCCATCGATGCCAAGAAATAACAACAGGATTATACACGTTGCCCCCTTATGGGAAAAAACTTGATCGAGAACCGATACCTGTTCAAAGGGTTCGTGGAATATGCAAATCCGATCAAGACAGTTATGAAATGAACTACCCCATAAGCCCCGCTAAAAACTCCAGGGATCTTCGACAAGTGAGGGATTTTGGACTCTCGCGAAAATATTACCCTTGCTTGGCCTGAGATGAGGGGACATCACCAGGGACATCAGAATAGCAGACGTATCTGTTGCCCTTTTCTTTTGCCTTGTACATTGCATCATCGGCATGTTTCAGAAGGGACTCCACATCATGACCGTCTTCAGGATAGAAGCTGATTCCGATGCTGGGTGTGACAAAATCAATGGTGATATCCTGGATCTCATACGGCATGGACAGACGCTTAACGATCCTCTGAGCAACTTTTCGGGCAGGCAGTTCGCAATGATTGCCGAGAATAATGGTAAATTCATCTCCGCCAAGGCGGCTGATATAATCGGTCTCCCGCAGGACATTTTTCAGCCGTGAAGCCACGTCCACGAGAAGTTTGTCACCCGTTTCATGCCCGTGAATGTCATTTACTTTTTTAAATTTATCCAGGTCCAGATACAGTATGGTCCGCTTTTCTTCATACCTCATGGCATGTCTCAGCGTTTCGTCCAGTTTCTCGACAAAGGCCTTCCGGTTGTATAATCCGGTAAGGGTATCGTGATAAGCAAGGTATGCCAGTTCCTGCTCAAAACGTTTACGGTCTGTTGTCTCACGGATAATACCCTGGAACCCGACAGGTTCTCCCTCCCTGTTTTTCCTCAGGTTCACCGATGCCTCAACAAACATCTTGGTGCCGTCTTTTTTCATGAGTTCCCACTCAATAGACTTTATGGAGTTTCCGGTCATAAACACATCATGAAAGGTTTGGAAGATAATCCCTGCATTTTCCTCATCCATGTATTCTCTATAATTAATTCCGGCCAGTTCTTCCTCGGGATACCCCAGATTTTCACTGACACGGCTATTGAAAAAGGTCATATTCCCTTCAAGATCCACCTCATAGTATCCGTCCTCTATGGACTCCAGGATTGCCCGAAACCGCATATCGCTCTCAAGGAGCGCCTGCTCCGTCTCCAGATGTTCGGTAACATCCCGTGCAATCCCGCGTATCACGGCAGGTCTTTCAGGGGTATTTACGAGTAAATTCTTATATTCAATAATATGTTGAGTACCATCTTTGGACAATAACTGTATGAGGCCTTCGTCCTTGCCGTTTTCCACAATTCGTTTCAAATATTCTTCAAAGTGTTTGACATGGGGCTCGGGAATGATTTCCCTCATATTATTGCCCAACAGCTCTTCCCTGCCGTATCCGAGCTGACCGATAACCTTCTGATTAACCTCAGTAATAGTTCCTTCCAGATCATGCCCGTAGATGAATTCCGAGACATTATAGTATATCTCGTTGAAACGTTCGGTGTTCTCTGACAGCTTTATTTCCAGTTCCTTGACCCTTTGCTGCAGTTCCTTATATGATGGTTTCCCGGACACAACTACCACCCCCCCATGCCCTGGCCATGAATATAGAATCGCACATCGAAAAGGAATGCACCGTATATACAGATCAATTTCATGTTTTCGCCCTCCACTGCTGCTTGAAGGAGAAATAAAGAATGCCACTTCCCCAATCATGCTGATTTTGCATATCAAATATTGTCACTACACCCTGCTCACTATAAATCCGCAGCCGGTTTATACGAACTTACCAATCAAGTATCGGAATATCTTCATCAAAATAATAATAAATTATATTCTTTGCTCCATAGTTGTCAGAAAATGACAGAGAAAGACCTGTTTTCTCTGAGGCTTTGTTTTTATCGCGACAGCTTGACTACGATGTTTACACTATTACCTTATATACTACGCCTTGGGTTCATAATTCACAGTGATTATTTCCCCATAGATCCTCACTTGGATAGGACCCGAGGCCCTCTTTTATACACGACCAATGCCGACATCCAAGGCTTTCTCTGCACATGGCAAATCCCGGTAATTCCTTATGCCCCCTTACATAACCGAAAGATGGTTGATATCTTATTAGATAGCCATGATCAAAAAAAGGAGATCCGGGCATGCACAAAAAATTGATACCCTATAGTATCCGGCTGTTATTTGTGTTTCTACTCATTGTCATACCCATATATTCATATGCGTTCGAAACCCAGGGCGGAGACATTACCGGGTTTGACACCCGGGGTGGAGACATTACCGCGCTTGATACACACACCTTTATCGTCACAAGGGAATTCGCAGGCGAGATAAAGCTCTATCTGTGCAGTGTGGAAGACGGCAGGATTTTCATCAAAGATTCCAGCTCAATCCCGTATATGACAATGGAGCACAGAGACCTGAGCAAACCACACGGCAGTGAGGTCCCCGGCAACACCGAATCACCCATTATCAAGATGGTGCCGTAGGGC
>CAYRCP010000134.1:0-5590 GCA_964422755.1 uncultured Bacteriovoracaceae bacterium
ATGGTGATGTTGTCATGACCGGCACGCCAAAAGGGGTCGGTATTGTACGTAAGGGCGATGTTTTTACCGGAAAAATCAAGGATCGTGGTGAAGAAATCACCCGTGACCAGTGGGTTGCACAATAAAACCGTGCACCCGGGAATATCCAGCCCCAACTCACCCTCTCCACCTTAGCCTGCCGGTCTGCCCCGCGGACAGTTCACTTGTGCTGGAGCATCAGGAGTAAAAATCAGGCCTCAACAATCACACTTGGGATCGTTTCATCTTGCAAAAATGCTGACACGCCCACTTTTCTCTCGTGGGTATACAACCTGAGCTTTATTGCGGGAGATGCACACAAGCCTTCGGTAATTCGATTGACGCAGTCGTGATGCTCTTTAACTCCGGGAACGTTTGATCGCCGGTATATATAAAACTATTGCGAGAAAAGCGAGCATTCCTCCTGCAAGGATGAAGAAAAGGCCATAATCACTGCGCACAATAACCCTCACCTGGTTTTGAGTCAAACCCATATCCATGAACGAGAGATGCAATGCGTAGCGCCCAGAAAATTTCGGGTGGAGCGCCTTTACTTTGAGCGGAAAAGCGACCCCGTCGCCGGTAGACACATTCAGGATCGCCTCAATACCCATGCGCACTTTTGTACCGTCCACTACGGTGAAATCTCTATTGATTTCAACAGCCTCGAGAACAAGATCGGTTTTGGGAATTGCGACAGATTGCCCTTTTTCCAGGATCACGGCCTCATTCAGACCTGTAAATTCACTTATCCCGTGCCCGGCCAGGGCAACGACAAAGGCGACATGAAAGAGGATGATGCCCAGTTTTACCCTGAAGCATTTCTTGTTTATGACCGTTTTTACGTAGGATGTTGTGCAAACAAAGGTGTTGATTGCAAGGAGAGCGAGAAGAATAACGAGCGGTACAAGCCAGAGGTACACAACGGGTCTGGATGATACCGTATGGAACCAGTCTGGCATGAGCATGGTATTGAGCCTTTTGAATTCAGCTTCATACAGCAAGGAAAGAACAACGCCGACAAGGAGATTCAGCGAAACACACATGAGAAGCCAGTACCCCAGATCGATACGGGTGAAATAATCCCAAAGGCGTTTCATGCGCTTTTACCTGCCAGAAAAAGCACGAGATGCAACAGGTCGTGATAAAAAACAATGAACGATAAGGGGACAAGGCCCAGTACGGTGCAGACAGCTTTTGTCCGTGTGGGTATCCCTGTATAGCCCGAATGCAGGAGGGCAGCGTACAGACACCATGCACTCGCACTGGCCAGGTGACGGGCATTCCAGGCAAACGGATATGTCCACCCCTGAAACGCCCATGCGGCACCAAGGATCTGGCATACCGTGAATATGACAAACCCCCACCAGATAAACGTCATAAAGGCTTTTTCAGTATCTTGTCTGAAAAGGAGCGCAGCCAGGGCCAAAGCCCCGGCTGCAATAAAAAATGCTATGCTCATCGACTCAGAGAGGAAAAAGACAGGAGCAACAACAATCTGTGTTTTCAGTGCCGGCATTACCTTTGCTTCAGGGGGAAGAAAGGCAAATAACGAGCAGATCACAAGAGGAAACACGGTAACACGCACCTGGTTTTTTTTGTCCTTGATGAAAAGAATGAAGGTTATCAGCGCTAAAAATACCGGCAAGGCCAGAATCTCATCGGCCATTAAATCAAAAAACCACCTGCCGTCAATGTATCCTCTTGATATGAGGCCAAACACATGGATAACGATACCCAGAAGCATCGTTACACTGCCCATAATTTTAACCTGAAAAAAATACAAACCGGATGCTGCGGTATACAGGCACAGTACTGCAATCATGATGCTGTGTTGATCCATAGGCGCTCTCCTCTTTAATGTGCTACCGTAATTATATATTATTTTCAACATAATAATAGGTTGTTAAATCTCCTCGCGGCTTGTACCTTTTCAGGTAGGTAGGTGCCCTGAAAGAAATGCCCTTGGGGTGCTGAAGGCTGATACCTGAAGGATACCGACTAATTCCTCCAACGGCAAAGGTAGTATTTAGGGGCAGTATACGTAAATAGTTTGGCTAGTACTTGGTTTTATGAGTCTTTTATCTAACAGGCATGGCCGGTTGGGCAGGACAACGCAATCTCAAACGAATGTGCACAGCGAGGCTGGATGTGTCAGGCGGTCCGGCATCCTCCACGGTACGTAGGTGCAGCGTGAAAAAAACCTTAAAACCCTGAACATGAGGATAAAACGTGCGGGGATTTTGACTTCCAAACAAGACGAGCGTCAAGGCGAGATTTCACCCCCCCTTTGCGCTTTGAAAATTCTTCCTTTCGGATACAGGTGATGGGCAGAAAGAAGTCTTTTCCTGCCCATCACTTTAATTACTCATATGGTAATGCTCTATTATCCCTAGGCCTTTTCTGCCGCGGCATTTTTCCCGGCCGTTCTTCCGAATACGATGCAGTCACCCGTTGCATTTCCGCCGAGCCTGTTCGTACCGTGAATGCCTCCCGTAATCTCGCCTGCAGCATAGAGCCGGGGAATCACCTTTCCCCATCGGTCGATCACCTGGCATGACGGGCCATTGATGCAGACCCCGCCCATGGTATGGTGAACCCCGACCTGTGTCGGGCTTGCCCAGAACGGTCCCTTTTCGATAGGCTTGAGATTCTCTTTCCTCTTGGCAAAATCCGCGTCCTTGCCCTTTGCGGCGAATTCGTTGTACTTCTTGATGGTAGCCACGAATTTATCGGCGGGGACATCGAACTTCTTGTTAAGGATCTTCGCAAGCCCTTCAATGGTATCTGACGTGAATATCAGTTCTTTTTCCACGAACTGTTTGGTTTTTTCTGCATTGAACCGCTTCCTGCACTGACTGTCAGCAACCCACAAAAGCACCTTCTTGGGCTGCACCAGGGTGGCCTCGGCCATGACATCGCGGCGCTGGTCTTCTGCTACGAAACGCTCCCCGTTCAGGTTGATGAACGCCGCATGATCGATCCCCAGGTTGGCCAGTGATCCGTACTTTTTCGTGAAGTAGTTGCACGCGATAAGACCCTGGATATAATCCATGCCCACGACATCCGCACCGATATCCTCTGCATACAGAATGGCCTCACCCGTGGCACCCGGAACATTGGTGGTGGGGACATCCGGGGTCAACCGCGGGTCGAATCTCGAACGCATCTCAGGGCTCGCGGCAAAGCCGCCTGTTGCGAGAATTACCGCCTTGTCTGCCTTGACCTTCAAGGTCTTGCCCCGGTAGTCCACCTCGACACCGCAGACAGACCCGTTCAAAGGCTTTTCCCTGAAGAGCCCGGTGAGCTTGTGCTCTTTCAGGATGGGGATCTTTCTCTCGTTCACGTGCTTTTTCATAACATTGATGATCGCAGCACCACGGCCACCATTGGCTACTCCATGGCTTCTTGGCCATAGCGCCCCCACGATTGTATACACGGTCGGTTCGAACTCTACCCCGAGTTTTTCCAGCCAGTGGACCCCATCCAGGGCGTTTTCCACATAGTATTTTACATTCTCGGGTCTTCCTCTGAAATCTCCGCCTTCAAGGGTCTGCTTGTAGTGCAGTTCGAGTGAATCCTCTATGCCCTGTTTTTTCTGCTTATCAGGATCCACGGCGTTATATCCGCCGCTCGATATCGCGGAATTGCCTCCCGGCATCCTGCTTTTTTCGAGAATGATCACGCTGGAACCGGCATCATGGGCCTCAATAGCAGCAGCCAGACCGGCATATCCGGAACCCACGATCACCACATCTGCTTTCTTGTCCCATTTCGTCGGGAGCTCCTTTGCCTGCAAAGACCTGGGGAACAACTGGCTCCCAACAAGGGCACCAGCCCCTACGGTTATGCCGGTTTTCTTCATAAAATCGCGCCTTGTTAGACCGTTTGTCTCATCCTTCATCGCTATCCTCCACGTTGAACTCCTTCTCATCAGGAGCTGTCTATTATCTCCGGCCAGGACAAACCTTGATCCGTGCCCGGCATCAATAAGAGTAAACAAGGAAAGTGCCAGCCGCCGCTTTCTTCCCTCGGTCGGCCTGCATACCAGAAAATTGGCTGAGGTATTCTTTTGACAACAGACCATACCGTCACATTCAGCTTTCCTATGCCGGTCCCCTCTGCCTCAAGGGCAACCGCCAGAACGCTCGTTGTCATGACAACTACAGTCAACCATAAAGAACCATGAACGATCTTTATTTTAAATCAGACTCCTGCCGATAATTACGTAAGCCATACTACATATACCTTGTAAGATATTATCCGTTTTTAAATCGATAAACCTCGCGTTTATATCTAGAGCAGCAGCTGAACACCTGCCCTGATAGTGATGGAATACATGTGATTTCATTGACCTGCAGCTGGCTCATGAAATCTGCGGCGTGTTATTCACAACAAATAGAGCCTTGTGCATACTATGGGTATTGTCACCCACGAGCTTTCACCGAGCACTCTCAAGCATTCCAAACAGCACGGGAGTGCTTCACTGAAGTTCGGGGTGACAGCAGTTGTTTCATTCCGAAAACCATGATTTTCAGTGTTTTTCTCAATTTTTAAGTTGTCCCTTTGTGTAAAAGATGTGTAAATAGTAATATTGTAATATATTAAAAAAATGATTTGCACTATCAGGTATCAACACAATAGATTCATTACACTAATGTTACACCAATGACACAACGAGAGGAGGCAACATGAAAAAATTGGTCGTAGTATTTGTTCTGGTATTGTCCCTGGCATCTCCGGGTATAGCTGCAAACGTAGATACAATGGGCATAGGGGCCAAAGCAACCGCTCTCGGCGGAGCCTATAGTGCCTATGCCGACGATCCGTATGCCGTCTATTACAACCCGGCAGGTTTGACACAAATCAGTACACCTGTCGTCTCCGGTGGGCTCTTTGCCATGAAACCGACATTGAGGTATGACGATTTGACCGTGGATCAGGATAATACCACTATTCTCGGACCGCAGAGTTACACCGAACGCTTCGATCCCCTGTATGTCCCCCATCTCGGAGCCGCATACCCGATATCAAAATGTCTGGTTTTCGGGATCGCTCTATACGCACCCTATGGTCTCGACCTGGAATGGAGCGACAATCCTGTGGAAAATCCCGGCGCATACAGTGCATTCCATACCCTGTATGCGCGTGCGGTTATCACACCCGCGCTGGGATATCAGATCAACGATACGCTCTCGGTCGGTGCCGGGATATCTCTGGGCCGCTCTGAAATGGTGGCGGAAAAGGTCCTGTTCGGGTCAGAGCTCATGCTCGGGTCACAGACTCAGATAACGCTGGATATGATGGATGATCTGAATTATTCGTTCAATGTCGGCCTCATGTATCATCCCGAGGACTGCCTCTTCCTGGGTATCACCTACCGGTCAAAGGCAGATGCCGTATTTGAGGGTGCTGTGGAGTTAAACGGGATAGATACCGGTATCGATGTGCGGTCGCATTTTGATCATCCCGAGCAGCTCCAGGGAGGATTCCGGTATATCACCCCGCATAATGTTTCGCTCAGCATGGACCTGACATGGACACGGTGGAGCATTCAGGGCGATCAGGTGGG
>CAYRCP010000135.1:0-5568 GCA_964422755.1 uncultured Bacteriovoracaceae bacterium
TCAAAAGGCTCATCCACAAGAGCATGGCCTGCTCTGCAACCGATCTGCTGCAGTACTGCGGCAGGTAACCGGCAGGTACGGGATTCACACACCCGTTGAGAAAGGACGTTACATGGTCAAAGCCGGTACTGCGGGTGAGTATTCCGCTGATCTTGCTCACCCAGTCCCGGGGGATGAGAGACTGGGTTCGTATGCTGATGATCGGAGCAGGCGGTTCATGCTCGAGGTTTTCCTGAATGGTGTCCGGCGTAAACGATGCGTGTATATCCAAGGGCAGATAACGCCTCAGCGCCTCGATTTCTTCAGCGAATGCCTCATAAAAGATTATATCCACGGGTAATAACTCCCTGCATACCGACAAGCTCAAGTCAGTAGGCTCCAGTGTATAGGGAAAAACGTGGCGAATTCAAGCTGATATTGACTCCGGGAATAAACCGGCCGCTAATGCCGGCAGCAGATTCGCAGACCTGTTATCCCGGGGAGATGATATCTAAATGATAGGGTAAAGTCTGGCGAAGAGATAGCCGTAACAGGGATAATATGAACAATCGATTATTTCTACAGATATACCCGGCCGGTGTTAACAGGAACGTGAGGATGGTATGAAGAGGGCATTTTCCTTTTTCATGCCTGGCGGCATGCTCTTTGTCGCCGCGATCGTTGTGGTCCACATGGGTGAGCTTTCTGCTTCTCTTCCTGCAATCATGAATATCTATCCCTATGTTGTCTTTGCAGCCGCCGTGCTTCTGGGCTGGCGTTTTAACCGCAGTTCGCTCGTATTTGCAGCTATTTCCCTGGCAATTGCAGACAGGTCGCTGCTCTTTATTGCCGGTAATGTTCCATCCGCCGGGATGCTTGAAGGCATTGTTTTCAATGCCGTGTGTGTGCTGCTGCCGGTGAATCTGGCTGTTTTGTGCCTGATGAAAGAGCGCGGCATCTTCACGATCCACGGGATTGTCCGGATGGTCTTCATAGCTCTTCAGCCGTGTATCATCGCTGTTTTCATTAAAATCGACCCTTCACGGCTGCTGTTCTATCTGAAGTATGCTCTTGTTGAGGGGAATGTTCCAACCTTCATAACCCTTTCACAGCCGGCCATTTCTGCCTTTTTCCTTGCGTTTTTCATTGTCGGCATACGGTTTATCAGGAACCGGGGGGCAAAAGAGAGCGGATTTTTCTGGGTGCTCGTGACGCTTCTTGTCTGTCTCACCACTGTAAAGCCCGGGGTTCTGTCGGTTTTTTATTTCTCAACGGCGGGGCTTATCCTGCTCATATCCGTCATAGAGGCCTCGTATGCCATGGCATTCAGAGACGAGCTTACCGGACTGCCGGCGCGCAGGGCACTGCGGGAGGATATGCTGAAGCTGGGAAGCCACTATACGCTGGCCATGCTCGACATCGACCATTTTAAGAAATTCAATGACCGCCACGGTCATGATGTGGGAGACCAGGTCCTGCGCATGGTGGCTGCAAGACTCTCTAATGTATCTGGCGGAGGCAGGGCCTACCGGTACGGGGGGGAGGAATTTACCGTCATATTTCCCGGAAAATATGCGGATGATGCAGCACATCATCTCGAGGAATTGAGAAAGGATGTTGCATCCTCCGAGTTTGTCCTGCGGGGCAGCATGAGACCGATGAGAAAGCCCAAAAAACCGAGAAAGGGCAGAAAAACCCTTAAAAAGGTATCCGTGACCGTCAGCATAGGCGTGGCAGGCAGAGACGGGGACAATACAAAATCTCAGGATGTTCTCAAAGCAGCAGACAAGGCCCTGTACAGGGCAAAAAATGCAGGACGCAACAGGCTTGCGGTATAATCGTGCACCATCTCTTCCGCATTGACAAGGGCGGGCTCCGTCCTTTACTTTATCACCATAGTCTCTTATGATTATCTCCATTACATGAGGTCTTCTTTGGTGCTGCAAGGCCTTCTTAAGAATGGGAAAGGTGCTCATGAACAGGCGGGAATTTTTGGTAAAGACCGGTACGTGTCTGGGCGGGTTATCTCTCATGCCCTTGATGACAAGCTGTTCCGGTGAAGTGAGAAGGCAGTTCTCCCTGCACTCCGAGCGGCAATTTCTGGGAGATTTTCTCAGTGATGATGAGATTCTGATCCTTCACCTGGCATCCCTTGCACCCAGCGGGCACAACGCCCAGCCCTGGAGCGTCACGGTTTATGAACCCCACCGGTTTATCATCGGGTCCGACCCGGGCAGATGGCTGCCGGCAGTGGACCCTGACAACAGGGAACTGCTCCTTTCGATGGGTGCCTTCCTTGAGAATTTCATTACGGCGGCCAGGTGTTATGGATACAAGGTGTCATACAAGATCATTGCAAAAGACCCGAAAGACACCAGACTGCTCGATGTCAGGCTTGAAAAGGCGCGCAGGCAGGAATATCCACTGGAGAGGATAACATCCAGAAGAACCGTGAGAAGTTCGTATCTCACCGGGGAGCTCAGAGCCGAAGATCGTAACTATCTCAAAGCAGATACGAAATATGTTCGTTATTTCCCTGTCGGCTCTCGCGAAGCAAACCTGATTGCAGGAGTCACGATAGAAGCAAATCGCAAGCAGGCATACCGGGATGCTGCCCAGGAGGAACTGGCCGGCTGGATCAGGTGGTCTGACCGGGATGCACGGAAATTCCGTACCGGGCTGACCCCTGCGGCTATGGAGATACAAGGCCTTGCCAACTGGTATGTGCGTCACTTCTACAGCGCGCAGACCGTAATGAAAGAGAGCTTTCGCCAAACATCCCTGGAGATGATCGCACAACGGGTAACGGGAGGGGCAGGATGGATTGCCATCTCCAGTGACGACTCGCAGACGGCATCCCTGATCGAGACCGGGAGACGCTTTGAAGAGCTGTTTCTCGGGGTGAGGGAAAGGATGATCGCCCTGTATCCCATGACCCAGGCCTTGGAGGAAGAACCCTGGAGATTCCAGATATCTCAGGAACTCGGTATGCAGATGCCTGTCCAGTTTATTCTGAAGGTGGGGTATGTGGATGCATATCCGTCGCCGGTGAGTCTCAGGATGCCCGTTAAATGGTTTATCTACGGAGGGAAGAGGTTATAATACTTCAGCAGGGAAAATTTGTTTGGCGGTATGGAAGTTCATTGTCAGGGAGATTTATCGTATGAAAAAACAGGGTGTTATAACCGCATGCACCCTTGATTGTCCGGATGCGTGCTCGCTTGTCATCACCGAAGATGCAAGCAAGAGGATTCGCGCCGGCGGCAATCCGGGTCACCCCGTGACCAGGGGCTTTGCCTGCTCCAAGATCAACAGGCACCTGGAGCGGCTGACCAGCCCTGAAAGGATCACACAGCCGCTCAAGAGAGTCGGTCACACCTGGGAAGCTATCGATTGGGAGAGTGCTCTCGATCTCTGTGCAGCCAGGATTCAGCAGTATCGCCGCGAGCCGTCATCCATCCTGTATTTCCACGGTGAGGGCGCCAAGGGGGCTGTAAAGCAGGCGGGCCAGCTGTTGTTCGGCAAGCTCGGTGCAACCCTTGTCAGAGGTTCTCTGTGCGACTCGGCAGGGTATGGTGCCTGTATGAGGGATTTTGGGGGCAGGCAGCAAAACGACATCTCAGACCTGAACCAGGCAGCCACGATCGTCAACTGGGGGAAGGATCTCTCCCGGTCTTCGGTGCATACGGCCTATTTTGTGAGACAGGCGAGAAAAAAGGGCGCCCGGGTCATCACCGTATCCCCGGGAGGCGATGGGAACAGGCCCTACAGCGATCGGCTCATTCAGATCCGGCCCGGCACGGACAGGTTTCTGGCAGCGGCAGTCGCCCTGCTTTTCATGGAGCGTTCAGCCCCGAGTGAAGATGTTATCGCTCACACCTGCAACTGGGATGAATTCCGGGCCATGATGGAGAAGCATTCCATAGACGAGCTCCTGAATGTGTGCGAGGTCAGCTCAGACGATCTTGAGATGCTGTATGAGGCTTACGCGCATGCCCGCCCGGTTGCGACGCTGATCGGCGCAGGTCTGCAGCGGTATGGCTTCGGCGGCGAGAATGTGCGCTTTATCAATGCCCTTGCAATGCTGTCAGGCAATATCGGGCGCTCAGGCGCCGGGACCTATTTCCACCTCAATTCCCTGAGAAACTTCAATCTTTCCTGGGCAAGCCCGGCAGAAATGGGTGAATCCAGGATGCTCAGGATGCCCATGATCGCCCGGGACATCCTGGATGCGAAAGATCCGCCCATTAAGATGATATGGGTTGACGGGGCAAATCTCATCAACCAGGTGCCCGATTCCCTCCTTGCCGTACAGGCTTTCGAACACATGGAGTTCAAGGTGGTGGTGGATGCGTTCATGACAGATACTGCGCAGCGGGCAGATCTTATCCTTCCTCCGGCGCTGATGCTGGAAGAGGAGGATATCGTTGCCTCGTATCTCCATGACTATGTCCACCATGTAAAGGCCCTGCGGCAACCTCCGGGTTCGGCTCGAAGCGATCACTGGATTTTTAGTGAAGTTGGCAGACGCCTGAATCCCGGGATTGACCTTCCTGATATTTCAAGCTGCATGCGTGCATCTCTCGAAACAGAGAATCTCGACATCTCTCTGGAAGAACTTCGTAACAAGGGTTTTGCCAGGGCAAAGGGGCCTCTGGTCGCGTATGAAGGGATGAGATTTGACCATGCAGACGGGAAATACCGGTTTCCAGGGGTTCTGCATGGAGAACCTGTGGCTCCCGGGGAATTTCCACTCCGTCTTCTGACCCTGATCCGAAAGGGAGCGATTCATTCCCAGATCCTCCCTGCAGACCAGCTGCAGCCTCCCCGGGTGTGGGTTGCCCCGGATTGCCCCTCTCTAAGAGGGCTTGAACGGGGAAAGGACGTAGTTATCGTTTCTCCACTGGGCCGTCTCAAGGTCGTGGTGGAAACAATGCCCGGCCTCCACACGGGCACCGTCCTGTACCGCCGGGGAGACTGGATGAAACTCGGCGGCGGGGTCAACCAGCTTATAGCCGCGGGCTTAACCGACATGGGCAGCGGCGCTGCATACTATGATCAGTATGTGAGAATGGAGAACGAATCTCCATAAAAGCAAATGGTTACGGGGGAGAATATGCGTGTTTCTGAAGAAATCGTGACAGTGTGTTCCCGGTGGGGAAAGGGGCTGGAAAAACTCTCGGATAATGCATCACGTATCTCGTATATGAAGCAGGAGCTACCGAACCTCACAGCAGACCGCACGCTTATCAGGAGTCTTTTAAGCAACATTGTGGCTGGTCAGAACTATCCGGATATCCACTATGCCGCCATGTTCGACTGCGAGATCATTCTCTACCGCGACCCGAACAGGCTCTTTTCCCTGAGAATATATCTCTGGGACGCGCTCGAGTATGATCCGGTCCATGATCATAATTCCTGGGGCGTTATCAGTCCAGCCCTGGGAGAGCTCGAAGTTATCAGCTACCAGAGAGAAGAGGGCGGTTCCTCAAAGGATTATGTCCGCCTTGTCGAGTGTGAGCGAAAACTTGTCCAGCCCGGCGATACCTACTCGGTGCTTCCGCTCAATGCGGGTATTCACCGGACAGG
>CAYRCP010000136.1:0-5540 GCA_964422755.1 uncultured Bacteriovoracaceae bacterium
GCGTACTAAAGATCATGTCCATGCATGATCAGTTCCTGAACATACTCAAGGGTCCGTGTTCACTCCATACAGGCGATTCCGTGCTTGTATGCTGTTCAGGAGGTGTAGATTCCATGGTCTTGCTGGATCTCATGGGCAATGCTGCCCGCTCCATGGATTTACGGCTCGGTGTCGTGCACGTTGATCACGGCATCAGGGGCGAGGAATCACACCATGATGCACGGTTTGTCATCGAGCAGTGCGAACTCAGGCATATAAAATCTTATGTGTATGAGCTTGACATGGACCGCGAAACCCCCAATCTGGAGGAAGAGGCCCGCAACAGGCGCTATGATGCCATAATGAAATGCCGGCGCGATAACGGGTTTGCCTATGTCGCTACCGGTCACACCATGGATGATCAGGCAGAAACGATTATCTACCGGTTTATCCGCGGCAGCGGCATACGGGGGCTGGCCGGTATGGATTATACCACAGCCGATGGACTGCTGCGGCCGTTATTGGGCTTTTGCCGCAGCCAGATCGAGCACTATGCCGCTGCACAGGGTGTCTCTCATGTGTACGACCGCACGAATGAAGACACCAAGATGGTGAGAAACCATATCCGCCAGGAACTGCTGCCGCTGATGAAAAGGATAAACCCCTCGGTGGTTGGTGCTGTTTCCCGCCTGTCCGATATCGCACGGGAAGAAGGCAACTTTGTCAAAGATATGGCCGATGACCTTGAGAAACACGCTCGCGTGGTGAATTGGAACCTCATCCGTGCATATAAAGCGGATACTCTCCTGTGCGCCGGGAGTGCTCTGACCAAACGCCTCATCATTGGCGTGCTCTCTGAAATGCTTGGCGAACCCAGAGGCGTGGATGCCATCCAGATCCAGGGTGTCATGGATGTGCTCTTCGGGAAAAAACGTGGCCATACCGTAAAGAGGCGCATTCATATACAGCTGGACAGTCAGGTGCTGTTTTTTTCTACAACCCAAAAAGGCCCGTTTTTTGATATGCCCATCGAGACCCCGGGTATCTATACCCTTCATGGCATCCATCAGAAAATACGGATACATGCATCCGGAGATGACATGCCCTTAGTGAAGGTTCGTTCATACGCTTCCGGCGACCGCATAGGCACAAAAAAAGTAGTGAAGATCCTGTCCGGTTGCGGCGTGATGAAACCGATGCGCGCATTCTGGCCTGTTGTGCTCTTGAAAGACGAGGTCGTCTGTGTTGCCGGCATCAACAAAGGAGTGGACCTGGGTATACAAACGGAATTCCCCTATGATGAATAACATTCAAGACAAGCTTGCAGAAATAACATCAACAGGCTCCCTTGTGCTGCCGCTCAAGGCGCTCATAATTGCCTCTGTCTTCTCCAAGAAACCAGGGACCATACTCTGGATAGTGCGGGATACCGATGAGATGTATCAGGCACAGGAAGATCTGACGGATTTTCTGGACACTGCATATGTGCATACCTATTATCCTGCCGATGTCCGGCCGTATCAGGACGACAGCCCTTCCCGGGAGATCGTCGCTCACAGGATAGCGGTTTTGTATCACCTGATCAAAGGGGACCCTGCGGTTATTATTGCACCGTTTTCTGCCATCCTGCCACATGTCATCGCACGGGATGACCTTTTAGATGCTGCAGTAAATCTTCGGGTGGACACGGATATCGACCGGGATGAACTCGCTCTGCGTCTCCTGCATATGGGATATACCAGAGAGGCTCTCATAGATGATGTGGGACAGTTCAGCATGCGGGGCTCGGTAATCGACATATTCTCCCCTGGCATGGAAGACCCGGTAAGGCTGGATCTGTTCGGGGACAGCATATCCTCCATAAAGTCATTCAATGTCGGCACACAACGGTCAAAGAAGAACATCAATACCGCCGTGATACTCCCGGCAAGCGAGATTGTGCTCGACACCCATCATGTCAAGAATGCCAGGCCGGCCCTGAGGCGGATGAAAGATCCGTCCATGCGGTATCTTATCAGTGATATGGAACAGGGGATCTATACGCCTGGTCTGGAACAGTATCTGCCGCTGTTCTATGACAAACCCGCCTCCATCTTCGACTATCTGAAACCGGACACTATCCTGGCAAGCCCGGACAAACTTTCACTGGCTGATCTCTTCGACGAGGAATATGCACGGTATGCTCATGCATATGAACGCTCAGTTGAAAACGAGAAGAAATATCTGCCACCAGGCCATCTTGTCATCGGCAAGAAAGATATCTTCACTGCTCTTGATAAGGCAGAGCATCACATTTCTACCTCACTGGGTACCCCGGGTGAAGAAGTGGAATATAAACATCTGCCCATTGCGCTTTATGCAAACCAGGGAAGCGATGCGGTGTTTGAATACATCGCTTCTCTCAAAGACGAGGGCTACGATGTATTTGTCTTTGCAAGTACGCAGATGCTCAGCGAACGTCTCGAATACGCCTTTGTCAAACGGGGAATTGAGCCGGAAATCACCTCGGGCTCTTCGATTCTCACACGAAGCGGATGGAATGCGAGGCTGCACCTGATCGAGCGCTCTATCTCCACCGGATTCATATTGCCCTCGCTGGGTATTGCCCTTGTCTGCGCAGATGAGGCCTTTGGTGCCAAAAAGCGCCGGAGGAAAGTCTCCACAGGACTGCCGCTTGTGAATCCGTTCACCCAGCTCAATGTCGGTGATGCCGTGGTGCACCGGGACAATGGAATCGGCATTTTCAAGGGGGTCGTCCGACTCGACCTGGAGGGGTTCAAGAGCGACTTTATCCTCCTGGAATATCTTGGCGGGGATAAGCTCTATGTGCCGGTATACAAGCTCTCACTTCTGCAGCGCTATATCGGAGAAGTGGATCATTTCATCATCGATAAACTGGGCGGTACCAGGTGGACAAAGGCAAAGAACAGGGCCAAAGAGTCTGTGGCAAAGCTGGCCGGCGAACTTCTGGACATCTATGCCAAAAGGCAGAGCAGCCGGGGAACCAGCTTTGATACATCCAGCGGCTTTGTCCAGGAATTTGAGGATACCTTTCCGTTTGATGAGACGGATGATCAGCTCAAGGCTGTGGAAGATATGTATGCCGACATGGCATCCCATAGATCCATGGACAGGCTCGTCTGTGGTGATGTGGGGTACGGCAAAACCGAAGTGGCACTCAGGGCTGCCTATGTAGCGGCAATGGCCGGCAAACAGGTTGCCATCCTTGTACCCACCACCCTTCTAGCCAGACAGCACCTGAAAACGTTTCAGCAGCGTTTTGAAAAATGGCCTGTACGGATTGAAGCGGTTTCAAGCTTTAGCTCGTCAAAATCGAACAAGGAGATATTTATCGATCTGGAAAAAGGCACGGTGGATATCATCATCGGCACCCATGCTCTGCTCTCTGACAAGGTAAAGTTCAGGGATCTGGGCCTGATGGTGATAGACGAAGAACACCGCTTCGGTGTGAAACACAAGGAGCTTATCAAGGCAAAACGTGCAGAGGTAGAGATCCTAACACTCACCGCCACTCCTATACCGAGAACCCTGAATATGGCCATATCGGGCATCCGTGATCTGTCTGTTATAGAAACTCCTCCTGCAGAGAGAAAATCCATCGACACCATGATCTCCCGGTTCGATGAAGAGGAAATACAGCAGGCAATCCAGAAGGAATTGATGAGGGGAGGGCAGGCATTTTTTGTGCACAACCAGGTCTCCAACATCGATGCAATGGCAGGACATATCCAGTCACTCGTTCCCCAGGCCCGGGTAGGGGTCGCCCACGGCCAGATGTCCCGGACACAGCTGGAGCGAATTATGGGCAATTTTCTCGACCGGTCCGTCAATGTGCTGGTCACGTCTGCAATTATCAGCTCAGGAATCGATATTCCCTCGGCAAATACCATCATAATCAACCGCGCAGACAAGTTTGGTCTCGCAGATCTCTATCAGCTCCGCGGCAGAGTCGGCAGATCGAAGATCAGGGGCATTGCCCTGCTCCTGATACCTGCAGCCGGCCAGATCACCAAAGATGCACAAAAGAGACTTGCCGCCATCAAGGAATACGAGTCCCTTGGCGCCGGGTTCCAGATGGCTTTACGCGATATGGAGATCCGCGGCGTTGGCGATATTTTGGGAAAGGCCCAATGGGGCCAGGTCACTGCAATCGGCTACGAACTGTACCAGCAGATGCTCGCAGAAGCTGTGGGCAAACTCCAGGGGAAAGAAGAGGTTTCAGAGATAGATCCGGAGATCAGGATCGGTCTGGATGCCTACATCCCTGAAGAGTACTGTCCGGATCAGCACCTGCGGCTTGGGCTGTATAAGAGACTTTTCTCCGCAAATGCCGAGGAACTGCCGGGCATAGGCGAGGAGATCTCGGATCTGTACGGGGAGGTTCCTGCTCCGGTAAAGACACTCATGAGCATTGCCGAAATTCGAGACATCATGAAGAAAATACGGCTGAAAAAACTCGAGAGACAGGATAACTCCTTGAGATTGTATCTTGCCCGTGATAGCAAAGTAAACCTTGAGAAACTTATTGAACTTGTGACAGACAAAAACGGAAGAATCTACCAGGAAGGTATTGCTGAAATACCCATAGGTGCCGCCGATGATGTACAAAATGAGATGCGTGATATTCTCTATAGTATTGCTGACCGTCCTTATCAGCGCATGTGAGCGTGGTGAGGATGCATGCGTGATACAGGTAGGAGAGGCACGTATCACGAAGCAGGAATTCAAAAAACGTCTTGCGCATTTCGCGGAAGAATCGTTGATCGGCTCAGAGGAAGTACTCCATAAAATGAAACCTGTTGTGGTGGACAATATTATCGTGGAGCAGCTCATCATGCAGTATGCCCGCAAGGGGTTCATCACCGTAACGGAACAGGAGATTGATATTGCCATGAAGGGCCTCCTGGAGGGGACTGACAAGGAAGATCTGGAGGAGCTCCTGACCGAAGAGTGTCGGGATCTTTCAGATATGCGGGATTTTATCAGGACCAGGGCCCTAATCAACAGAACCGTGGAAAAAGCGGTAAAAAAAGAGGTTGTCATCACCGGGGAAGAGGTCAAACTCTACTACGAAGAGCACCTGTCGGATTTTTACCGTCCTTCATCCGTTGAGCTGTATCATGTATTCGTCAAGGACAAATATCAGGCAAAAGAAGCACTTGTCATGCTCCGCTCCGGTGTGTCACTGGAACAGGTGGTGAGACAGTACGGCAATCCGCAGGAAAATAACGAATCAGGCTTCATGGGCGTATTTGTCAAAGGTGATCTGCCCAAAGAGGTGGAAGAGGTGGTTTTTTCCATCCCTGAACGCCGCTACTCGGAGATTATCGATACCCAGAGAGGATACCATATTTTTTATGTTGCAAAGAGAACAAAACCGGGTACACTGCCGTTACTTTTAGCAGCCGATGAAATACGCGATAAGCTCGAAAGTGATTTGTTTGAAAAAAAATATGCCGCGTTTATCGATGGACTTAAAAAAGAATACATTGTTGAGGTGAACTGGGATGAGATCAATTCTGTCTCTGTTAAAGAATAAC
>CAYRCP010000137.1:0-5462 GCA_964422755.1 uncultured Bacteriovoracaceae bacterium
CGGTGGCCACCATCGGGGCGGTGATCGGTGAATGGGTGGGGGCCCAGCAGGGGCTTGGATACCTCATGATCCAGTCCAATGCGCGCCTGCGGGTCGATCTGGTGTTTGCCGCCATTGTCTGGCTTACCCTTATGGGGCTGAGCCTGTGGGGATTTGTGGGATATCTGGAACGAAAAATTATCACCTGGAAATAAAAAACAAGGAGAATGCAGCAATGAGACAAACGACAACAAGGCTGAAATCTTGGTTAATCATGTGCATGTTTTTAATGGTGGCATCCCCGGTGTTTGCCGCGGAGAAACTCACGGTCATGCTGGACTGGTTTCCCAATATCGATCACCTGCCGCTGTATGTGGCCCAGCAGGAAGGGATCTTCACGAAGGCCGGGCTGGATGTCGCTATCCTGACACCGTCGGATACCACCGATGCGCTGAAACTCGCGGCAACCCACAAGGTGGATATCGCGGTGTCCTATGAGCCCCAGGCCATCGTTGCAGCCTCGCAGGGGCTGCCGGTCGTGGTAGTGGGCCGGCTCGTGGAACACCCGCTTGGGGTGCTGCTGTTTCTTGAGGACAAGGGCATCGAAAAACCTTCTGACCTTACGGGCAGAAAGATCGGTTATACGGTTCCCGGCATGGAGGATATCCTGCTCAAGGCCTTTGCGGAGAACAACGGGATCAGTTCGTATACCCCAATAAATGTGGGCTTTACCATCATCCCGGCGCTGGTGTCGGGCAAGGTGGATGCCATCATGGGTCCGTACAAAAACTACGAGGTCGTTGAACTGGAGGAGAAAGGGTATCCCGCACGCTATTTCGAGCCCAGCCAATGGGGGCTGCCGGATTACGACGAACTCGTCTTCATCAGCGGAAAACAGGCACTGAACAAGAAAGAGAAGGCTCTTCGATCCTTTGTAGCGACAGTGGGTGAGGCCATAGAGTTCACGCGCAAGAATCCCGACAAGGCCCTTGCAGCCTATTTCAAGGCGGTGCCCGAGGCGGACAGGAACATGGAAACCAAGGCCTTCAAGGTCACCGTTTCTCTGTATGCCTCCTCCCAGGTGCACGATTCCGGCCGCTGGCAGAGTTTTGCTGATTTTGCCCTGCACTGTGGGCTGATCGACAAGGCGGTTGATGTGAAGGATATTCTGCCCCAATGGGTAGACTGAAAGGCGGGAGGTGAACATGAAGATAACTGCAGCTGACATATTCTCCTGCATTGAGAAGATTCGAGAAAAGGCACCCCTGGTGCACAACATCACCAATTTTGTGGTCATGAACACCACGGCCAATGCCCTTCTGGCCATTGGGGCCTCTCCGGTCATGGCCCATGCCATCCACGAGGTGGAGGAGATGGTGAGCCTGTCCAAGGCACTGGTCATCAATATCGGGACGTTAAGCCCTGAGTGGGTCGAAGCCATGCTGTGTGCTGCGCGCAAAGCCAAGGATCTGGGCATACCCGTTGTCTTCGATCCGGTGGGTGCCGGGGCGACCGTATACCGCACCGGCGTGGCAGGGGAGTTTCTCGAGGCGATCTGCCCCGAGATCATACGCGGCAATGCATCGGAGATACTGGCCCTGGCGGGATGCCGTGCATCGACAAAAGGGGTGGACAGTACCGATGCGCCGGGCAGTGCCCTGGATGCTGCCAGGAGTCTGAACGAGCGCTATGGCAGCGTAGTGAGCGTGAGCGGGGCGATCGATCATATCATCGAGGGTACGCGGGTGGCCAGGGTGAGTAACGGCCATCCCATGATGACCAGGGTCACGGGCATGGGCTGCTGCGCAACCGCGCTCAGTGGTGCATTTGCCTGCGTGAATGAACCCTTCCTGGCTGCGACCATGGCCATGGCGTTCATGGGCGTTGCCGGCGAACTTGCCGTGCAGCAATCAGCCGGACCGGGCAGCCTTCAGGTGCAGTTTCTCGATGTGCTCTATGAGATAACGCTTGACGATATCGAGCGGATGCTGAAATTGGAGGTGTCTCTATGAAGGGCCTGTACCTTGTAACCGACCGGGACCTGTGCGGCGCGCGTTCGCTGGACGACGTCGTGCTCCAGGCCGTCAGGGGAGGGGCCTCGTGTGTGCAGCTGCGCGAGAAGGACCTGTCGACCCGTGCGTTTGTGGAAGAGGCGCTGCGCATAAAAAAGTTGCTGGAGCCGTATGGCGTTGCCCTGATTATCAATGACCGTATCGATGTTGCCCTGGCAGCAGGGGCCGACGGTGTGCACATCGGGCAGAACGATATGCCCTATGAAACGGCCAGAGAAATCATGGGAGAAGGCGCCATAATCGGGTTGTCAGTGGAGACCTGGGACGATGTGGAGCGGGCGGATAAGCTGGATTGTGATTATCTCGGTGTCAGCCCCGTTTTTGAAACGCCCACCAAGACCGATACCAGAGGAAGCTGGGGGCTGGAAGGACTGGCAAGGATCAGGGCTTATTCACGCCATGCCCTGGTAGCAATCGGCGGGATATACCTCGCCAATGTAGAAGATGTGATCATGTCCGGGGCCGACGCCGTTGCCGTGGTTTCCGCTGTGTGTTGTGCACCGGAGCCTGAGACGGCATCGCGGGAACTCTGCCGGCGTATCTGCCAGGCCGGGGAGGGATAGTCATGACCGGGACAGGTGTAAACATGAACAGTAACACTGTTATTGTCTTCGACTATTCAGGCACCCTGAGCCTGGACACTGTCCTGTTCGCCAGGCCAGGTACGCTGACGGAGCACCTCGCCGGCTCAGGTCTGTCCCGGTTGGGGCTTCACGATCCGGAGATCTATTGGTCACGGGTGGTCAATCCCACCTGGGACGTGGCCAGCACCTCCCGCAATGGCTATGCCCGGCACCTGTTCTCCCAGGCCAGGAAGATCGCCGCACCCGAGATTCCGGATCGAGAGATTGTTGAGAGCGTCGAGGGGTTTATCCGGCGCTACATGGAAAACTCCCGGATCGATCCCGGCTGGGAGCCGGTCCTGAAAAAATTGAGCAGGGACCCTGCAGTAACGGTGGTCATTGCCACCGATCATTATGCCGAGGCCACACCCTTCATACTGAAATATCTCGAGGAGTTGGGGCTGACCGGGGTGAAGATCTGCGACGCTGCTGCAGGCGCGAGCCTTTGTGTCGCCAATTCCGCTGATGTCGGTGCGGTAAAGGCGCAACGGATATTCTGGGATACGGTAAAGTCGTGTTTGTCCCTGGAGAGGGTCGAGAGGCTTCTCATTGTCGACGATTTTGGTGTCAATGAGTCGGATGCCGGTACCTATAGTGATTCTGAAAAGGTCAGGGGCAGGAAACGGTCAACCATACAGCTGCTCCAGGAAGTCTTTGACGCCCGGGTGGATGTCTTCGAGTTCATACCCGGAACGAGTGACCACGCCGCTGCCGGGAATGACCGGCTCAGGCGGGATTTCGACAGCCTTGTGGTCAAGGCATCGGCATACATAGAGCGGTTTATCCGGACATGAAACCTTTGGTTTGTCTGCCTGGCCTGTTCGCAGCACAGGCATGTTGCACCATGATCAAAAGCAGTACAATTTGTGATGAGAATCAGTCCAACACGAGGAGGTATCAGCATGAGAGCAGCACAAAACAGCACGTATGAGCCGGATGCAAGAACCGGGAGCACTATCTGGAGCAGTGTGAAGAACATGGGCCCTGCCTGGATCATCGCAGCCGATGCCAGCGGCCCGGCCACCCTGGCAAGCCTGTGCATCGCCGGGGCAACCTATTCGTATAATATGCTCTGGGTGGTGCTTTTGAGTGTCGTGTTCGGGGCCACTGCACAGTACATGGCTGCGAGGATCGGTATTCTGGAAGGCCGCGGGATCATAGCGACGGTGAAAGACCGGCTCGGTCCTGTCTTTGGCTGGGTTGTCACGATCGATGCCCTGCTCGTGACCTGGCTGGCTGCGCTCGTGCTCATGAACGCCCTGGCCGGGGTGACCTCCCTGATCACCGGTATTCAAACGCCGCTGTGGGGATTCGGGTATGCCGCACTGTTGGCCGTTGTGCTTGTCAGGGGCGGGTACCGATGGTTCGAACGGCTCTGCAAGGTCCTGGTGGTCTTTATCCTCAGCGCCTTTGTCATCATGCTTACCATGGCGGATCTGTCATGGAGCGGCATAGCCTCAGGGCTTGTCCCGAACCTGCCTGACGGGATGTCCTCCGCATTGATGATGGCAGCCATCATGGGCGGGGCGGTTCATATCACCATTATCGGCATGCACACCTATACCACCAATGCCCGGAAGTGGGGAAAGGGTGAACTGCGGCTCGCCTTTTTCGATAACATGGTCTCCATGGGCGGGGCCTTTGGCCTTTACAGTGTGATCATCTTTCTCGTGGCATGTGCCGTGCTGTACCCCAACCACATAAACGTCAGCAGCGCCACCGATGCTGCCATGAGCCTGGAGCCGCTGCTGGGCCGCAATGCCATGATCGTATTCACGGCAGGACTCTGGGGTGCGGCGTTTTCCACGCTGAGCCCCACCATACTCGCAGGCGTCTACTTTTTTGCCGATGCCATGGGCTGGTCGATCCACAGCCGGGATCGCCGGATGAACTATGCGATTATTGCCGGCTGCGTCCTTGCAGGCTTCGGCCCCTTCCTCAAGGGCGGTTTTTTCCTGCTCCTGCCGCTCATGCTGGCACTGGGGTTGTGCGGAACCCCGCTCATCATCGCCATTATTCTCTATCTGCTCAACCGGCGTGATATTGTGGGAGATGAAACCAATTCCCTGCTTCTCAACATGCTCGGCACGGCCACGCTTGTGGTGACGAGCTTCCTGGCTGTCCGGTTCGTTGCGGCGCACATGGGGTTGCTGTAGGTGTGAAGACAGGGTACGCCGGATTCGTAACTGCTCAGGTGGATGAGCTGAAGGCTGGAGGCTTTTAGAGAAAAGACTCAGAGCTCAAGAGCAGGCCGACTGTTCAAGTATACTGCCGTCAAAGAAGGCCTCCCACGTTGGGAGAGAATTAGTCTGTATCTTTAATGTATCAGAGTCCCAAGGGCATTTTTTTACAGGGCACCTGCAGGCAAATAATCTGAACAGTTACCCTGATTCATTCTTTTCGAGATTCTATCTTGATGGCTTCGCAAAAATCCCAAACGTGGTCATTGCGAGCCCCGGACCCGCCTCGGCGGGTTGTATCTGATATGAACAACCTTTTGTCATCGCGAGCATCTCACAGCCTGTCGAAGATCCCGCTGGTTTTATGCGGGGCTTCGCTCGTCTGTTATCAATGGAACGAACTATGTTGTTCTCTATGTCCGTACTTGATACATGGTCAGTCATTGCGAGCATAGGGAAGCAATCTCGTACTATATAACCCAATGATATTATGAGATTGATTCGTCATTTCACTCATCTAATGACAGGATATCGGGCTTTTTGCGAGTTTATCTATCTTGTGTTGCTCAGCTTGCCCAGCCGTTTTTGCCGATGAGCTTGACGAACCT
>CAYRCP010000138.1:0-5414 GCA_964422755.1 uncultured Bacteriovoracaceae bacterium
TAACCGGCACCCAGATCAGCTCTTTTTTGAGAAAAAACTTCAAGAAAGGAATTTTTCGGTGAAATATCTTCTGCAGCACGAGGATATCGACCCATGACTGGTGATTCGACAGGACCAGATACCATTCACCCGGTTCCAGGTTGTCAATGCCTGTGACATCCCATCTTATCTTTTTCGTGACCAGAAGGTTGGCATTATTGCATGAGATCCAGCAGTTGGCTATCATAGTAAGGATCGATGTACACTTATCACGCCATCTCTCATCGGGGATAAAGAGCTTCATTGCTGCCACGAAAAACAGTGAAGTGCACCAGAAAAGCGTATTGAGAACATATAGTATGAATGAGATAACACCCAGTAGCGGTCCGGGCAAAAAGTTCAGCATGTATCAGCTTCCTTCTTTCACAACGATGCGAACATACCAAATAGCTGATGAATCCATAACATCTCCCACTGATGTCTTTAAGTCATAGATACCTTGTATTATTTATCATAAATAACATAACAGAAATTGTAGTATTGTAAAAGAATCTAAAAAGTTCAGTAAATATGTTTTTGTCGCTTACAAGTGCAGATGACACGGGCTTTGCTTTTCGGGCTGTTCGTCTACACGTGAATCCGTCTTCGCGTTCGCTTCAGGCTTCGTTTGCAACTACGCCATGACAAGACGCCGGACGAGAAGCTTTGGGTTCATTCCCCGCAGCTTGTCGAAGATCCCGCTGGTTTTTTCGGGGCTGCGGTACATGGTCCAGGGCTTGCCCTGGGGTTCATACCATTGAATCATAAAAAAAGGCTGCCGGGAAACCCGGCAGCCTTTTTCATTATCCATCATTAAACAGGTATCAGTCGCACAGCTCGAATATGGCTGCTGCACCCATGCCTCCGCCGATACACATGGACTCGATGCCGTACTTGACACCGCGTTCTCTCATTTCGGTCATGAGCTGGGCACAGAGTTTTGCACCGGTACATCCGAGAGGGTGACCAAGGGCAATTGCCCCGCCATTGACATTGATAATCCTCTTATCGCTGTCAGACAGCCACAGATCTCTCTTTTCATACAGGCCAAGCTGCTGCAGACAGTAGATACACTGTGATGCAAAGGCCTCGTTGACCTCCCAGAGGCCGATGTCTTCGGGTTTCATGCCGGCAGTCTTCAGTGCTTTCGGAATGGCATAAGCCGGGCCTACACCCATCTCATCAGCTCTGCATCCTGCGACCACATAGCACACAATCTTTGCTATGGGTTTGACACCGAATTTCTTGACAGCCTCGTCACTCATAACCATTGAAACACCTGCACCGTCGGTTGTCTGAGAGGAGTTACCAGGGGTAACCGAGCCCATTGCCGCAAATGCCGGCCTGAGTTTTCCCAGTCCTTCTATTGTTGTAGATGCTCTGACACCATCGTCAAAGTCCTGCATGAATGTTTCTTTTACGGTTATTCCGTCTTTTTCAACAAAACGTACTGCAGGCACGGGTACAATCTCTTTATACCTGCCGTTTTTCTGTGCGGCAACGGCCTTCATCTGAGAATGATATCCGAATTCATCCTGCATTTCCCTGGTGATATTATAGCGTGTTGCCACGTTCTCTGCCGTCATACCCATGGACGTATACACATCAGCGTTTTCCTGCGCCCATTCCGGATGAGGTCTGGGCATATTTCCGCCCATGGGAACGATGGACATGGATTCCAGTCCTCCGCCGATAGCAACGTCACACCAGCCTGCCTTTATTCTCGCTGCCTGAAGGGCAATACCCTCGAGACCGGACGAACAGAACCTGTTGACGGTTGCTCCGCATGTGGAATCCGGGAACTTGCACATCTGTGCAATGATACGTCCTATATTCAGCCCCTGCTCTGCCTCGGGAAATGCGCAACCGATAAGAATATCCTCAACTTCTTTTTTATCAACACCCGGGGTCCTCTCCATCAAGCCATCGATTGCCGTCTTGAGCAGGTCTTCGGGCCGGGTCTTGGCCAGGGCGCCCTTGTTTCTCCTGCATCCGGGGGTCCTTACCGAATTAACAATATATGCTTCTCTCATTTGATTTTCCTCCTAATATCTACAAATAGTGTGTCCCTACAGGAATAATGGCTTGCCGGTTTTCATGATATTCTCAGCCATCTTCTGGGTATTTTCTGTCTTCCACAGATCCACGAACGCCTCTCTCTCGAGCTTCATGAGATGTTCTTCGCTCACCGGGGTACCTGTAGGTACATCGCCACCAGCCATGCAGACCGCAATCTTCTTGGCGATAAATTCCATATGCGGGGTGATATAACCGCCGCCCTTCATATTGAGCATCTCTGCCCAGACAGCGCCGATTGCCTCACGTCCAAACACAGGTATCTTTTTCTTCAAAGGAGGAGCATACCCGTCGTCAACCATCTTGAGAACTTCCTTCTTTGCTTCACCGATCAGGTTGTCCCTGTTTGGCACGATACGGTCAGTGCTTGTCAGGAAACCATTTTTCCGTGCGCTGGCAGCAGAGTTGGACACCTTTGCCTGTGCCACATTCATGAATGCCGGCAGGAAGTATCCAAGATAGTCTGTCAGCTTGGCAGGTTCGGGTTTTGACGTGATGAAACGTCTCCAGAGATTGATCATTCCGCAGCCGCCCGGGACAAGGCCTGCACCGATTTCCACCAGCCCCATGAACAGATCGGCATGAGCCACAATCCTGTCGGACGAGAGGCAGATCTCACAGCCGCCGCCAAGGGTGAGTCCATACGGAGCCGCAACCACCGGGTATTTGGCATATCTCGTACTCATGACGCCTTTGTGCACATCTCTGATAAATCCGTCGATAACATCGAACTTGCCTGCCCTGGCAAGGCTGAGCATGTATGCAAGGTCTCCGCCGGCTGAGAATGCGCCCGGCATGCCGCCTGCCTGGTTACCGATGACCAGGCCGACACCGTTTTCGTCGACATACTCGCCGGCTTCAGCCATAAAGTCGATCATATCCTTGTTGATGGCATTCATCTTTGAATGGAACTCAAGGCAGTAGACATCGTCGCCGATATCAATGAGCGAGCATGCTGCGTTGGACTTGACCACCTTGTTCTCAGCCCTGAAATTGGCAAGGCTCAGTGCCTTTTCGCTCACCTTGACCGGCTTATAGCTCTCGGAAGCGATATCATAGAAGAATCTCTTGCCACCTTCGAGCTTGTAGAATGATGTGTTGCCCGCAGCGAGCATCTTCTTGATCTTCTCGGGTACGGCCAGACCGTCAGCTTCCATCTTTTCTACGGATTCTTTCAATCCGATGGCATCCCAGGTCTCGAAAGGCCCTAAATCCCAGTTATAGCCCCACTTCATGGCATTGTCGATCTCGACTATCGTGTCCGAGATCTCCGGAATACGGTTGGCTGCATAAATGAAAGCACCTGCAGAAACCTTCCAGGCAAATTTGGCGCCTTTGTCATCGCCATAGAGAACAGCCTTGAACTTTTCCGGGAAGGTCGCCAGCTTTTTGGCAGCATCAAGGCACGGGAAGGTTGCTTTTTCCAGATCGATATACTCACCGGTAGCAGAGTTCATGACCTTGCGGAGCTTTTTCCATTCCGGGGTGATCTCGGTCTTGTAGAACCCGGCCTTGGTCTTGTTGCCAAGAAGGTTGCCTGCAACCATTGTCTTCACGAATGCAGGGAGATCGAATACTGCTCGATCTTCATCATCTACACACAGATCATAGGAGTTCTGAGCCACATGCGACATGGTGTCCAGACCCACCAGGTCTGATGTCTTGAAGATAGCGGTCTTGGGACGTCCCATTGATGCGCCGAACAGTGCATCGACCTCAGGAATGGTAAGCCCGTCTTCCAGCATCGCCTGCAGACACTTGCCGATACCGTGGATGCCGATCCGGTTGCCGATAAAGTTTGGGGTATCCTTTGCCCAGACAATACCTTTTCCAAGTCTTTTCTCTCCGAAATCAGCTATCTGATCGAGAATTTCCTGCTTGGTCAATTCTCCGGGGATGATCTCCAGCAGATGCATGTACCGGACCGGATTGAAGAAATGGGTCCCGAAGAAATGCTCTTTGAATTCCTTGCTCAGTCCCTCAGACATGTCCTTGAGAGGGATACCCGATGTATTTGAAGTCACAATGGTGTCAGGCTTGCGAATGCCCTCGATGCGCTTGAAAAGCTGCTGCTTGATCTTCAGGTTTTCGACAACAACCTCTACGATCCAATCACACTCCGCCAGTTTATCGAAATCATCTTCCAGATTTCCGGTGGAAATACGTGATGCATCATCTTTTGAGTAGAACAAGGGGGGCTTGGCTTTCATTGCACCTTGCAAACCAGCCTCTACGATCCGATTCCTGGCTTTTGGATCGTCCTTTTCTTCGTCTTTCAGGTCAAACGGGACAATGTCCATCAGCAATACATCAACACCTGCACTGGTGAGGAGAGCGGCGATCCCGCCACCCATGATTCCAGACCCGATAACCGCGGCCTTTTTGATTTTCCTGACCATTACTACCTCCTCCTATTAGTATTTAGAATCAACTTCTCATATATGAATCATGATTCAATTTATCAGTTAATGTATTTCAAGTCAACCTGGTACATGTGAATCGGCAAAAGATATCATACTGATAATAAGCATCTTTCCGAACCATGAACATAATGAACATCTTACAGATAAACAGGCTTTAACCTACGGTGCATGTAGGCCATCGCCGTTGCTCTATCAGCTTGCGGCTTACAGGTAATCGGATAATACCGCAGGAGAATATGGAAACTCCTCCGACATATTTCCCCCTGCTGATATGCTAAATAATATTAACAAGAGACCATGATGATTGAACACTATTCATATTCATATCTTTTAAGCAGAAGATACCACACTGCTGGTACATGCGATCTGTTCCACGTTCATCACAAAATCATGGCTGCAGGCAATATTTTGCTGCCATGAAAAAAAATAACCAACTCAGAGGGGGAAGTTACGTATGAAAAAGTTTTGGGTTTCAGCAATCGCAGTACTTCTAGTAGCCGGTTTTGCCATTCCGGCAGCTGCAGCTACCTTTAAAATCGGTGATGCAGATTTCAAGCTCTCCGGCAGCGTCAGGGTCAATGCAGCATATCAGATCTCCGACAAGGGTGACTTCAAGGTCGGTACAGAGGATTCCGAGACGGATTTCTTCATCAAGAACCCGGGCAACTCAAGGGCCGGCATATGGGCCAAGTATGAGAACGTGAGCGGTTTCATCGAGTATGGTTTCAGGGATGATTCCGATGGTCGCGACTCTTTGTATGCCCGTCACATCTTCCTGACCTATGACATGGGCGCAGGCAACAGCTTCACCGTGGGCCAGACCTATTCTGTCTTGGGACTGCACTTTGCCAACAATGAAATGAACTATTCCCGTTCACTGTTCGGGTTCGGAAATCT
>CAYRCP010000139.1:0-5413 GCA_964422755.1 uncultured Bacteriovoracaceae bacterium
CCCTGATGCTGCATGACAACAATCTGTCGGGAACAATCCCGGCCAAACTGGGCTCACTCGACCTTGAGTATCTGAACCTGCGGGGAAACATGCTGGCCGGTCCGGTCCCTAAAGAGTTGGAAGATCTCGAGGAACTGGGGGGAGAGTCCCTGGATCTGCGTTGGAATGCGCTCTATACGAATAATGCAGCCCTTAAAGCCTTTCTCGACAGCAGGCAGATCGGCGGGGAGTGGCAAAGCACCCAGACCACGGCGCCGGAAAATATCCGGGTGGGCAGGTCGACACTTGGCAGTATCGAGGTGCTCTGGAGGGCAATCGACTACATCGAAGATGAGGGTGCCTACGAGGTGTATGTATCGAGAATGTCAGGGGGGGCGTACACGTTGGCTGCTGTGGCTGAAGACAAGACGGACGAGTCTGTCGTGGTCACCGGGCTCGAGCCCCGCACGATGTATTATCTCCGCATGCGGACCGTGACCTATGCACACCCGTTTAACAAGAACGATGTATACAGCGAATTCAGCAGCGAAATCTCCGCAGCCACTTTAGACGGCGATCTTCCGGGCATCTCCATAGGAGACATCAGGGTGGAAGAGCAGAAATCTCCGGCTGTCTTTCCCGTTGTCATGGATGCTGCCTCCCAGCTCGATGTCAGCTTTTTATATGCCACCAGAAGCGATACTGCGACAAATGAAGAGGATTATCTCCACACAGAGGGTATGGGCATTATTCCCGCAGGTCAGCAGTCGCTGTCTCTTGAAGTTCTTATCGTGGATGATGATGAGTCCGAAGAAGAGGAGACCTTCACCATGGTATTGAGTGAACCGGTAAATGCAGCGCTGGTTGTACCTTCCGGCACGGCAAGTATTATGGACGATGAGAATCCCGTGCTGCCTGAAGGCCCGGCAGTCAACGATGACGGGAGCCCGGATAATGTGTGTTTCATTGGAGTTGCCGCGGAATAATCACCCGCTCCGGAATCATATCGCAAGGAAAACAGGTATTGGGTATCCATGGGATTGCCTTGAACGTAATGGGCGAATGCCTGTTGCGCACTTGTGCTAACCGAATGCAAATACAAGAAAAAGCTCAATTTATCATGAAGATCCGTCGATGAGAACACTACGCGGACAGCAGTTCGACCGTATATTCAAAGACAGGGATATAGTCATGAATGCCAAACCGACGTATGAAGAACTGGAGCAGCGAATAAAAAAGATGGAAAAAGAAACTGCTGAACTCGAGCGGGTAAAAGAGGCGCTCCAGCAGGGCACGGAACTGTATCAAGGCCTTGTGGAGGAGATAAATGAGGTGGTCTACTGCATTGATACAAATGCCGTGGTGACCTATGTGAGCCCGAACATTGAATCAACCTCCGGGTACACCCCTGCAGAGGTCATCGGGAAAAATTTTACGGACTTTGTGTATAAAGAGGATCTGACAGGCAGGATTGCTCAGTTTATGAAAATACTCTCCGGTGCAAATGAGGCAACGGAATACAGAATGGTGGACAAATCGGGCAGGAATATCTGGGTAAGAACTGCGGGCAGGCCGATGATCAGGAATGGTGAGATTATCGGTCTTCAAGGCATCCTCATGGACCTGACCGAGAGAAAGATGGCTGAAGAGAAGAAGCTGGAGCTGGAAGCCCAGCTGTACAAAGCTCGCAAGATGGAAGCGCTCGGCATCCTGGCCGGCGGGGTCGCCCATGATCTGAACAATGTGCTTGGAGGAATTGTCGGGTTCCCCGATCTACTTCTTTGTCAGCTGGATGATGACAGTCATTTGAGAAAACCCATCGAGTCCATCCGGAAATCCGGAGAGAAAGCAGCAGCAATCGTCCAGGATCTCTTAACCCTTGCGCGAAGAGGGGTGAAGACCTACGAGACGGTAAATCTCAACCAGATCATCCGTGAGTATCTTGAATCTCTCGAATACGAGCATCTGAAGTTCTATCATCAAAACGTGGAGTTTGCCGCACACCTTGATGATGACCTGCTGGAGATCAAAGGGTCGGCTGTGCACCTTTCCAAAACGATTATGAACCTGCTTTCCAATGCTGCCGAGGCAATGCCTGCAGGCGGGAAGGTGACCATAACTACAACGAACCGCCATCTCGACCGGCCCATCCATGGCTACGAAGTGGTAAAACAGGGGGATTATGTCCTTGTGGTCGTGTCCGACGAAGGGGTCGGCATGTCGGCAGAGGATAAGGAAAGGATCTTTGAGCCGTTTTTTACCAAGAAGGTGATGGGGAGAAGCGGGACCGGCCTGGGAATGGCTGTTGTGTGGGGAACCGTAAAAGATCATCACGGATATATCGATATAGAAAATAAACAAGGCCCGGGGGTAACCTTCAGCCTGTACTTCCCCGTGTCAAGGGAGATTCCCGGGAAAGGATTAGAGCGCATATCCAATGAAAGCTGCAGGGGAAAAGGGGAGGTCATTGCTGTGGTGGACGATGTGGCCGAGCAGCGGGAATTGGCCAGCCTCATGCTGGGAAGGTTGGGATATGACGTGATAACACTGGCAAGCGGAGAAGAAGCGGTGGAATACATGAAGGAGCATGCCGCGGATCTTCTTGTGGTTGATATGATCATGGACCCGGGTATCGACGGCCTGCAGACGTACCGGCAGATACTCGAGATTCATCCGGGGCAAAGGGCGATTATTGTCAGCGGCTTTTCTGAAACAGATCGAATTAAGGAGGCGCAGGGACTTGGTGCCGGGGCCTATGTCATGAAACCCTTTCGGATGGAAAAGATCGGGCTTGCGGTGAGAAGAGAGCTGGACCGGCCCTGATACCCTGCCGTATCTCGAAGATCCCGCCGGTTTTCTGCTGGGCTCATGGGCAGGGTTTTTGTCCTGAACCTGACTGTTGTGCTGCCGAGCTTTCATGAGATCGTGTTTTATTCAATTCGTCTTTGCGTTTGCTTTCCGCTATGCTTTCCACGCTGCCCAAATTACGTCTCTCACGAGAAGCTCAGGGTTCATTCCTCGCAGCTTGTCGAAGATCGCGACGGGTTTTGCCGGGCAGGGTTACGGGTCCATGGACTGGGTCGTTGATTGATGTGAGGATCTGATGGGACCGGTCTGAGCCCGTACGGGTTATGGAATTGATGTATATGGCTACCTGGGACGCTATGTCGCCGGTTCCGTCAAAGAAGAGGTTGACTACAGGGATGCCGCAATATTCGGGATTGTTTCGAAAGATATAGGATGTGATCCTGCCCGGCATGCACCCGAATGGCGAGCAGTTCACCACGAGCGCTGCACCGTCTCGGGCAAACTGGCGAGCCCTGCCCAGAGTCAGGATTGCTTCGCCTTCGAACTCCACCGGGACGAATCTTTTAGCTTCGTTAAAGACCTCGGTCATGGATGGTTCCACCAGGTCATCGAGCAGGGGACTGAAGAGGTTTCTGACCTCGGTCTCGACTGTGTGTATGACGTGTTTTTTCACCACGGACAGCAGCCTGTTTTTCAAGCCACCCTTGTAGGCCATGAGTTCCCATACGTAGTGGATCCATTCCGCCATGGGGGCAACCCACGCCTCGCCGCCGGCTGTTTCTACGGCCTCGGCAACATGCTGGTTCGAGAAGCTGTTGAGCCGTACAAAGATCTCTCCCACGATCCCTACCAGGGGTTTTCTCTCTCGGGTAGAGCGGGTGGCGCTGGTGAGTTCATGTACCAGTGAGAGCACAATTCCCTGCCAGTCTTGTCCAATGCTCATCGAGGTGCAGATGTCCTGCAATACTTGTCCAAACTGTGCCTCCAGTGCCCCGGGCTGCGGATGATAGGGAATGGTGCGGCATCTGAGCTTGTAGAGCATGTCTCCCACGCAGGTTGCCCGCCAGATCTCCCGTTCCGTCGCAGGGCTCAAAAAGGCATAGCCGTTCTCCGATGTCGGCGAGAAAATGCATGCCTGCTCAATGCCGGCTTTGTCGAGGATGCGGGACTGCAGTGTTGCATACTGGCCGAATCTGCAGGGCCCTTCCGCCCTGGGCATGAAGAGCGCATTGTCTTTACCCGAGTCTGCAGATGCAACACAGGAGAGGAATTTTCCGATCGTAACCGCAGCAGGAAGGCATTCGCTTCCCCTGCAGAAGCCCTTGCCGGTGTTGCACTGGGACGAGGTCTCTTCTCCCATGGGGAGTGCATCGAAACCGTTGCGCCGAAGGATGGCTGACCAGAGCTGGGGAATGTAGGGATGGATCTGGGGGATCCATATCCTGGCAGTATCGGGGATATCGTCGATGTGGTAGCGTATCCGGGAAACGCGCGGTGTGCTGTCCGGTTTTTTGCATGCGGTATACTGTTCGATCATGTCGCAGAAGGCCTCGATTCGTGTGCGGTACCCTGTTGCAGAGCCGTGTTCGTCGAGCTCCAGTATAAGATAGGGTTTGTCTGTGCAGAGCTCTTCAAAATAGCTCAATATGAATGAGTCCGGACCGCAGGAAAAATTTGAGAGCATGAGAGGGAACATGTCGGGTCTGCCTTTGACAGACAGTGCCTTCCTGAGGATTTTCTGTCCCTGGTACCAGTACATGTCAGGGAAGTGTTCAACCACGTCAGGGTTCTCCGCCTCATCCGGGACGATGTCCATGGGGATCACCGTGTATCCCATGGATTCTATCAGAGCTGGAATACCCAGGTTCAACACCGGATTATAGAGGTTGTAGGACCGTCCGAACAATACGATGATCTTGTTGTCTTTGGGGAGTCGTTCCATGATGGTCCTGCCGACGGCCATGAGATTGTGACGGTAGCGGTCTATCTCCAGCATCCCTTTCTTCATGGCTTTTTTCAGAACATACATAGATATTCCGGTGATTCCGGCCTGCTCGAGCATTGCCGATATCTGCCCGGCCTGCCAGGAGGGTTTTCTGCTCAGGTCGAAGACTGGTGTAATCACGCGATCTCTGTACGGGCCCTGGCAATAAAAGCTCGAGAATGCGGCAATAAAGGGGCAGTAGAGGCTTCGGGGTTGGATGCGCTTATCGGGTTTATCCTGGATGAGAAAGGGCAGGAGTATGTAATGCCTGGGGAATGTTCTCAGGAGTATGTTCGTGCACGCCATGGCAACCTTGATGGGATAACAGAAATCACCGGACCCGATTGTTGAGAGCTCGTCTGCGATCTCACGCTTTGACGGGGTGCACACCTCGATGGAGATGTTGCATGCCTGTGCTATTTCATGAAACAGCGGCATGAAGTCATCATACAACGGAAGGGATGGAATCTTGAATCCAGGGTCTGTACTCGCTGCATGAGCCAGATACCGTTTCAGGAGATCCTCCCGGACCTTCATGGCCGGATTCACTGTCCTGCCCGGGCGTTTTTTTCCTGATTCTCTCCCGCACATATACCCCCAGCTGGCTGTTTCCTGGCCGATTGTTGCCGTGGTGATCCTGCA